>JAFKFF010000371.1 GCA_017307315.1 Alphaproteobacteria bacterium | reverse complement strand
GGTCACCGGCCATACCGACACGATGGGCAGCTTCCAGTACAATCAGAAGCTCTCCGAGCGCCGCGCCATCGCCGTGAAGGAGGAAATGGTCCGGCTGGGCATGGGGGCCGATCAGATCGCCACGGCCGGAAAGAGCTTCTCCCAACTGCTGGTGCCGACCGGTCCTCATGCGCGCGAGCCGCAGAATCGCCGCGCGGTGATCGATCTCGGCAGCTAGTGCAGGTCCGGCCCGGCGTCCCTAGCGCCGGGCCGGGCATTCCCGCCACGAAGGACCCCGGCCATTTCCGGCTGGCGGTTTGGCCCGCGATCTGATCCTTTCACCGCCTCCAAGGTAAGAGGCGCGGATGACGGTCATTTACGGAATCAAGAACTGCGACACGATGAAGAAGACCCGCGCCTGGCTGGATGCGCGCAAGATCGCATACGAATTCCACGACTATAAAAGCCAAGGCATCGATAGGCCCCATTTGGAACGCTGGGTGGCGGCATTGGGGTGGGAGGCGCTGCTCAACCGCGCCGGCACCACCTTCCGCAAATTGCCGGACGCCGAGAAGCAGGGGCTGACGGAAGGAAAAGCCATCGCCCTGATGCTGGCCCAGCCGTCGATGATCAAGCGCCCGGTGCTGGAGACGGATGATGGCCGCGTCCTGGCGGGCTTTCGCCCGGAAGCGTTCGAAAAGCTGCTGGGGCGGTAGATTTCGGTGCGAAACCGCGCCTACACTTGCGGCGTGCAACCGAAGGGGGATCATGCATGATGCGCAAACTGACGGCCGAGTTCATCGGCACGGCATGGCTTGTGTTGGGCGGTTGCGGCGCGGCGGTGCTCGCCGCCGCCTTTCCGCAACTGGGTATCGGTTTTGTCGGCGTGGCTCTCGCGTTCGGACTGACGGTGCTGACCATGGCGTTCGCGATCGGCCATGTCTCGGGCTGCCATCTCAATCCCGCGGTTTCGGTCGGGCTGTGGGCGGGCGGGCGTTTTCCGGCCGCCGATCTTCTGGGCTATATCGTTGCCCAGGTCGCGGGCGGCATCGCCGGTGCCGCGATCCTGTACCTGATCGCGAGCGGCCAGACCGGTTTCGACGTTCATGCCGGTTTTGCCAGCAACGGTTACGGTCCGCATTCGCCGGGCGGCTATGGCCTGGTGCCGGCGCTGGTCTGCGAGATCGTGATGACCTTTGCCTTTCTGTTCGTCATCCTGGGCTCGACCCATGGCCGCGCGCCGGCCGGCTTCGCGCCCATCGCCATCGGGCTGTGCCTGACCTTGATCCACCTGATCTCGATCCCGGTGACGAACACGTCGGTCAATCCGGCACGCTCGACCGCGCCGGCCTTGTTCGCCGGCGGCTGGGCGCTGGGGCAGCTCTGGTTGTTCTGGGTGGCGCCGCTGGCGGGCGGCGCGCTGGCGGGCTTCGTCTATCGCTGGCTCAGCCCGGAAGAACCCAAGCCTGTGGACGTGGCGGGCCGCTAGAGCGCGCGCGCCACAGCCTCCAGCACGCGGTCGATAGCGACGTTCGGATTGGCGGCGACGCAGCGCAGCCAACTTTCGCCCGCGATCCTGGTCGTGGAGGCAAGACCCGGTGGGAGCCGCGCCGCCGCCGCGTCACAATCGCCGGTGGCGGGGCGGAACAGCACGACTCCGGTTTCCGGCTCGGCGAACAACCGCCATTTCGGATCGGTCGCGATGGCGCGCGCCAGCTTTGCGGCGTTTTCCATGCAGCGGTCGATCCGTTCCGCAAGGCCTTCGCGGCCCCAGGCCAACAGGGTGGCCAGCAGCGGGATCGCGACCGCGCCATGCGATCCCAAGACGCCGACATTGGGTGTCGCCAGATAGGCGCCGCCGAAGCTGATGGCGTCGTGCGCTGTTTTTTCGTCGCGGAAAAAGACAAAAGCGGATTCCTTGGGCTGGAAAAGCCATTTGTGCGCCGACACGGCAATGGAATCCGCCTTCTCGATTTCCGAAAGGCGCGCTCTGTGGCGCGCGGAGAAAACCAGCGGCCCCGCCCAGGCCGCATCGACATGGGTCCAGGCGGCGCGCCCGCAAAGCGCCAGCGGATCGATCGCGCCCGCGCTGGTGGTGCCGGCGGTGAGAACCAGGATGGCGTCGGACGGATCGCCGGTCAGTTTCGCAGCGTCGAGCCGCTGCGCGCCATCGGCCGGAACGCTTTCGTGGATGAGGCCCAGAATGTTGGCGACCTTGGGAATACTGATATGGGCGGCTTCCGAGGTGATGATCCGGCGCGCGCCCGTGCGCTGCCGCGCCGCCCACAAAGCCGTGAGGTTGGCAAGCGTGGAGCCCGGCGTCATGTGTCCGCCCTCCATGCCGAAATAAGGCGCGAGCCAGGATACCGCCTGACGCTCCGCGGCGCGCGCGAAGGGCGCGCTGGCCGGATGCAGAAGATTCTGGTTCAGCCGCGCGTTCCATAACGTCGCGGCCCAGCTTATCCAGGGCGTGGGCGGGTCCATGTGGGCGAAGGCGTGTGGCAAGTCCAGGCGCGCGGCACCGTCCATGACCAATGGCGCCAGCAGATCCAGGGCCGCGACTTCCCCCATGCCGCGCTCTTCCAACCGCGCCGGCAAAGGCGCGGGCGAGGAAAGGGCGTCGCTTGCCATCAGGTCCAGAGCCCGTATCAACCCCGCCCGGTCTATTGAAAAACTGGAATCCGCCATCTCTTTCCCCGATTTTCCCGCCAGCTTGCTAGGCCGGAAGCGAAAAACCACTACTATATAAGCGGGTCTCCCATGCAGCGAGGACGGCAGGCCCGGCGAGGAAAGCGGGCATGACCATCTATATCGGTGTGGGCGGCTGGGTGTTCGAGGAATGGCGGGATAATTTCTATCCCAAAGGCCTCAGCCAGAAGCGCGAGCTGGAATATGCCAGCCGCCACCTTACCGCCATCGAGATCAATGGCACCTATTATGGGTCGCAGAAGCCGGAGAGTTTTGCCCGCTGGCATGACGAGACGCCGGACGATTTCGTCTTCACCCTGAAGGGACCGCGCTTCGCCACCAACCGTCGGGTCCTGGCGGAAGCCGGCGACTCGATCGAAAAATTCATCGCCAGCGGCATCACCCGCCTGAAGAAGAAGCTGGGACCGATCAACTGGCAATTCATGGCGACCAAAAAGTTCGACGCCGGCGATTTCGGCGCGTTTCTTTCGCTGCTGCCGGAAAGTCGCGATGGCGTCGTCCTGCGTCACGCGGTGGAGGTGCGCCATCCCAGCTTCGCTTGCGAGGCGTTCGTGGCGCTGTGCCGCAAGCACAAGGTTGCCATCATCACGTCCGGCGACAGCGAATTTCCCCGGATCGCGGATGTGACGGCGGATTTCGTCTATGTCCGCATCATGGGGACCAGCGAGAAGGAGAAGCTGGGTTATGCCAAAGCCGGGATCGCGCAATGGGCGGGCCGCGCCAAGGCTTGGGCGAAAGGGGATGGGCCGAAGGATTTTCCGCTGGTCGCCAAAGCTGCGCCCGCCAGGCCGCGCGATGTCTTCCTGTTCGTGATTTCCGGCGCCAAGGCGAAGAATCCGGCGGCCGCGCAGGCGCTGATCGCCGCACTCTGAAGCGGTGCCGGAATTATGCTTCGCCCGGCTGGCGATGGCGCAGCACCGTCAAGTGAAGGGTGGCGCGCTGGCGGAAGCCAAGCTTTTCGTAAACGGCGATGGCGTTCGTGTTGCGGGGATAGACGTGGAGGAACAATTCCTCCCCGCGCGCCACGATCCGGTGTGCCACGATGCGCATCAGCTTTGCCGCCAGGCCGCGGCCTCGCGCGTCGGGATGGGTGCAGACGGCGCTGATTTCGGTGAAGCCGGGCACGCGCATCCTCTCGCCCGTCATGGCGATCAGGCGACCGCTCTCCCGCACGCCAACAAAGCCGCCCAGCGTATGGGTGCGGGCATGAAAAGGCCCCGGCTGCGTCAACTCCGCCAGCGCCTGCATCTCGGCCGCATCGGCATCGCCCAGTTCGACGACATCGTCCTCATCCTCCGGTGGGGCAAGGCGCGTGGCGGTCATCTGGTGGACCGGCTCTTCGATCATCGCGACCAGTCCGGACGGCGGCATCACGCGATGGCGTTCGACCAGCGCCACCGCATTGTCTTTGGCTGTCAGCGCGCCCAGCGCCAGCAGCTGCTCGGGAAAACCGCCGGCTGCCGCACCGAACGGCTCGATGTCGGAGGGATAGCGCAGGGCGCTGCGCGGATCACCTTGCGCCAGATGGGCGTGACCTCCGGTCAGCGCGCTCCATACAGGCCGATCGAGTGGATGTTGCTTTGTCATTGTTCCCCGCTCTCGCGATTATCCGGGACCGCTGGCGGGCAAGGCAAGCAGCCGTCGGGGCTCTCGCGCGTTAATCCCTCACAAAGGAGTGCGCGCGGCGGAAGAAGCAACGCCCGTCGCCTTGGGGGTGACCGCCGTTCTGGCGCTGAACGGCAAGCCGCTGCTCGTCGGCGCGAATCGGGGAGAGACGGAATTCGATGGCCGATGCGGCTTCATTACCGTGCATTCCGCATCCCTGTTGTGCCCGCGGGGCGGAAAAGATCGTCGGGATGCATTTCGAAAATTTGTTTCGGATTTGAGATCGGCTTCCGACCAGTCGGGAACGGGCGCGTGTGTGGTGCCCGAAAGTACCCGTGAGACTGCACGCTAGAATTGAAAGCTTCCGAAGAGAAAAGATTCGTAAGCTATCTTGCCGGTGCTGCCGCGCGCGCCGCCGTCAACATTTGTTCGCTGTCCCGAATATGTTTTACGACAAATTCGCAAGGTTCAGCGAAGAAACGACGCGCCGCGACGCTTAACCCTTCTGTTCGCGGCTTTTCGAATGGAATGTGATGGAAGTATCCAAGCCAAGATTTCATCCGCGCTCGCCCGATTCCAAGGAGATTCACCGCGCCTTGTTCGGGGTCTTCTATGAGGAAGACATCTACGACAAATTTTGCGGGTTGATGCCGCGGGCCATGCGCTTTTTCCATTGGCGCATCGACGAGGAGATGCGTCGGCGCAACCTGATCTTCGTGCATGTTCCGCGCGTCGCGGGCACCTCGATCGCCCGGGCGCTCTACGGTCCGCGCTGCACCCGCCATCACAGCATCCGCTATTACAAAACCGTGGCGCCCGATTTTTGGGCTCGGGCCGACCGCTCATTTGCGCAGCATGGACGATTATCTTTCCTTCATCGAGGAGCGCGACGATCTCTCGCTGGATTTCGTGATGCGCCCGCAAAGCTGGTTCGTCAGCGATCTCGCCACGGGCGAAATTCTGGTGAAACGGCTGTTCCTCTACGGCCGGGACGACGAGGCCCTGCGCGCCTATCTGAAAGGCCATGGCGTGGATAATCTGCCCTGGCTCAATCCGTCCGTCCGCAACCCTCTCGCTCTTTCGTCCAGCCAGAAGCGCCGGATCGAGAGAATCTACGCCCGCGATTTCGCGCTGGTGGAGGCGTTGAAGAACTGGCGCGCGGACGGCGCCCTCCGGCTTGCCAACGTCGCCGCGGAATAACCGGCTCCGGATCCGCGACCTTCCTGTTTTCTTGACGCGGACGCTTCGCCGTACGGCCTTCCCAGATCGTGATTCCGATTGCCGCGCTCCTACTAGGGATAGATAATCGCGCCGCCGGGATTTGCGAAGCTGTGTGCGAGTTGAAAACACGCTTGCCCGTCCCGCCCGCGCCCGGTTGATTGCGGGCCCCGTCAAGCTTGAGCGCCGATGGAACAGGAAGCCTATCGCCACGTCCCTTATGATGTCGAAGTCGAGCAGGCGCTGCTCGGCGCGATCCTGGTGGACAATCAGGCGCTGGAGCGGGTCAGCACGCTTTTGAAGGCGGAGCATTTCTACGATCCGCTGCACACGCGCATCTATGAGACCATGACGGCGGCAGTGGAGCGGGGCAGCTTCGTGCTGACGCCGCTGACGTTGCATGCCGCGATGAAGGCCGATCCCGGCCTGATCGAGGTGGGCGGCACCGCCTATCTGGCGGGCCTGGCGCAGGCCGCGCCCGCGATGCCCAATGTGCGCGATCTGGCCAAGATCCTGCACGATCTGGCGGTGCGCCGAAGCCTGATCCGGATCGGCGAGGATATCGTCAATTCCGCTTACGAAGCGCCGGCCGACAAGGGGCCTCAGGCCCAGATCGAGGAAGCCGAAAAGGCGCTCTACAACATCAGCGAGAGCGCGAAATACGGGCAGGGGCCGATCGATTTCGCAGAGAGCCTGCGCCGCACGGTGGAGCTGGCGGAAAAGGCGCAGGCCCGGGGCGGCCGGATTTCCGGCCTGGTCACCGGCTTCAGCGATATCGACTCGCTGCTCGGCGGCCTGCAGCCCTCCGACCTGATCATTCTGGCGGGACGCCCGGGCATGGGAAAGACGTCGCTCGCCACCAACATGGCCTTCAACATCGCCCGCGCTTATGCCCAGGACATCGAGGCGGGCGCGGAAGTGCCGCGCGGCGCGCCGGTGCTGTTCTTCTCACTGGAAATGGCGGCGCAGCAATTGTCCGGCCGTATCCTCTCGGAGCAGACCGAGATCGAGATGTGGAAGATCCGCAACGGCCGCTTCGCCGAGACCGAGTGGGAGAAATTCGTGCTCTCGATGCAGGATCTCTCCAGCCTGCCGCTCTATATCGACGATACCGGCGGCATCTCCATCGCCCAGATCGCGGCGCGCGCCCGGCGCATGAAGCGGGAAAAGAATATCGGCTGCGTGATCATCGACCATCTGCAGATCGTCTCGTCCTCCGGCCGGCCCGAGAACCGGGTCCAGGAGCTGACCGAAATCTCCAAATCGCTGAAGGTCCTGGCCAAGGATCTGGACGTGCCGGTGATGGCGCTGTCGCAGCTCTCGCGAAGCGTGGATTCGCGCGACGACAAGCGGCCGGTACTGTCGGACTTGCGCGAATCCGGCTCGATCGAGCAGGACGCCGACGTGGTGATGTTCGTCTATCGCGAGGAATATTACCTGAAGTCGCGCGAACCCGACCCGTCATCCGCCGACCATGCCAAGTGGCTGGAGAAATGCGAGCGGGCGCATCGGCGGGCGGAAGTGCTGGTGGAAAAGCACCGCCACGGCGCCACCAACAAGATCGACCTTTATTTCGATGACCGCTTCACGCGCTTCTCGAACCTGGTCACGGACAATTAAGCACCCACGCGCACGAATTTGGCGCGGCCCGTGCCCAGCAGGGCGAGTTGGACGGGCAGCAGCTTCAAGTCGTAGCCGAAGCGCACCAATTCGCGCCGCACATAAGTGAGATCGAATTTGCGCAGGCCCACGCGCCAGCCTTCGATGTCCGACTTGTCGCCCACGAAATCCTGCTGCCGTGCCACCACGGGCAGCAATTGCCACGGGTTAAGCCGGGCGAAGAGCCTGGAATTGTTGGGATTGAACAGAAGGTGATCCACCGGCAGGTCGAAGCGGGGCAGGCTGAGAAGGATTTCGGCCGCCCGCCGCGAAAGGATATAGGCCGCCGCTCCGGTGTGGCGCGAGCGCATGCGCCCGATGCGAAAGCCCGGGCCGACGTCGGTGATATTCGACAGCAACACGCTCTGGCCCGGCGGGCCGTAATGCTCCAGCTTGAGAAGATCGACAGACGGCGGGATCCAACCCGCGCTTCCCAAGGCGAAAGCCGCGTCCGGACGCAGCACCACGTCGTCTTCCAGGATCGCGGCATGGGTGGCGCTGCTGGCGACAAGCCTTTCCCAGGCGGCGCGATGGGACAGGGAACAGCATTTGTCGCCCCGTGGAATTTCGCCCAAAGGTCCGTCATCGGCGAACCAGCGGTCGACTGCCCCGGCTTCGGCCTCTTTCGCATCCACTGCGTCCAGCCGGGTGAGGGAAAGCCCCAGTGCGCGGGCCTGGATTTCCATCGCGGCCAGCCGGTCGGGCCGCCGCGCCAGATTGACGAGGTAAATGTCCATACAGGTTTATGCAACGCGCGCCGTTCCCGGGAAACCCTGTCCGGCTTGGTGGGGCGCGAGGGGACATTATATGATGTAGACTGACGGCGCTGGCGGCAGCCCAGGAAGATTTGCTTTTGACCGATCACGCTTTGGCCTTTTACGGGAACCGGCCCGCGCGCCTGCCGACGGAGGAGGAGCGGCGGCTTCTGGCCCGCCGTGCCCTGACCTGGGTGCTGGTCGGGCTGGTCCATATGCTGCTGCTCTCGATTTTCATCGTGAGCCAGTATCGCGAGGCCCGGTTCACCTTGAAGCGGCCGGTCGAGACCATTCTGGACCTCACCAAATTTCCCGCCATGCCGTCGCCGCCCGTCCGGCTGATCAAGCCGGAGGTTCCGACCGCCCGCGAGCCGGCCATCAACACCGCGCCCGTGATCGTGGTGCCGCCGGCCAACCCCGACCAGGCCGTGCCCAAGACGCCGGCCGACATCTTGAAGGCGATCGGCGAGGCCTTGTCCTGCGGCGCCGAGAATTATGAGAACCTCACCCAGGCCGAACGCGCCCGCTGCAAGCGCGAGCCCTGGGTGGCGCGCAAGCTGCCCAACGGCACCATCGTGCTGGAGGCGAACACGCAGTCGCCCTTCGCCCCGCCGCCGGTGCCCAAGCTGTCGGGCGCCGACGCCATGCGCCGCCAGATGCAAACGGCGCCCGGCTGCAACATCATGCTGAACATTCCTTGCGTCCAGAACACGCCGATGGTGGGGATCGGCATTCCCACCAATTAGGCCCGGTCAACTGGACTGGCAGGCGCGGCACGGGCATTGTCCGGCCATGACGGATGCCGATTTCGAAGCTCACCGCCTGACGGTCCGGCTGGGCGCGCTGGCCGACAATTACCGGGCGTTCCGGCGGCTGGCGGGCCCTGCCGCGGTGGCGGGCGTGGTCAAGGCCGACGGCTACGGGCTGGGCGCGGATTTCATCGCGCCGACGCTGGCGGGGGCCGGCTGCGATACATTTTTCGTCGCGCGGCTAGAGGAAGGGATCGCCCTGCGCCGCGCGATGGGGGCTGCGCCGCGCATTTTCGTGCTGGATGGCGCGCCCGCCGACGCCGTGCCCGCGCTGATCGCGCACCGGCTGACCCCCGTGCTGAATTCGCTGGGCGACATTGCGGGCTGGAATGCGGGCGCATCCGCCGCGCGCCTGCGCCTGGATGCGGCGATCCATATCGATACCGGCATGAACCGGCTGGGCTTGTCGGGCGAGGAGCTTTCGCTGCTCGCGACGGAATGGAAGGCGCGGCTCAAGAACATCAATCTCGCGCTTTGGATGAGCCATC
>JAFKFF010000500.1 GCA_017307315.1 Alphaproteobacteria bacterium | reverse complement strand
CCTGGGTAGGCAATTGCGCCACCGCTTGCTGCACCTTGTTCTGCACCTGCACCTGGGCGATGTCGGGATCGCTGCCCGGCGCGAAGGTTGCGGTGATCGCCACCGTGCCGTCGGCATTGGAGTTCGAGGAGAAATAGAGAAGATTGTCCAGGCCGGTGAGTTGCTGCTCGATCACCTGGGTGACGGAATTCTGCAAGGTGGTAGCATCGGCGCCGGGATAGACCGCGTTCACCTGAACCGCCGGCGGCGCGATGGTGGGATATTGCGCCACCGGCAGATTGAAGGCGGAAAGCGCGCCACCCACCATGATGACGATGGCGATCACCCAGGCGAAGACCGGCCGGTCGATGAAGAAACGCGACAGCAACATGGCGGCATGCTGCTTAGGTCATGACGCATCCGTCAGCAACGGGGCTGACAGTTTCTCCAATTTAAATTTTTATCTCCCTGGACGCGTGTCGGATATTGCCGCCGCGCGGAGAAAATAGGGGACGCGCTGCGCAAATCCGCCTAACGGTTTGACGGCATGCGGTCTTTGGTGTGAATCGCTTCGGCTCCAGGCTTGGAGACACTCATGGGTTGGCCCGACCGCAAGCTTCTCGACCTTTTCGGCATCGATGTGCCCATCGTTCAGGCGCCGATGGCCAATCTTTCCGCAAAGCTGCACCGCGCCCGGTCAACGTCAACTTCTTCTGTCACGCCATGCCGCCCACCGATGCCGGGCGCGACGCGGCCTGGCGGGCGCGGCTTGCGCCCTACTATCTCGAGATGGGGCTCGATCCGCAGGCCGCGACCGCCAGCGTCGCGCGCCTGCCTTTCGACGAGGCCGGTTGCGTGCTGGTCGAAGAGTTGCAGCCCGAAATCGTCAGCTTCCATTTCGGATTGCCGGAAGAAGGCTTGCGCAGGCGCGTGAAGGCCACCGGCGCGAAGATGATCGCGTCCGCCACCACCGTGGCCGAGGCGCGCTGGCTGGAGGAGCGCGGCTGCGATGCCGTCATCGCCATGGGGGTGGAAGCGGGCGGCCATCGCGGCAATTTCCTCAGCCACGACATGAGCCGCCAGGTCGGCACCTTCGCCCTGGTGCCTCAGATCGCCGATGCGGTGCGCGTGCCGGTGATCGCGGCGGGCGGCATCGCCGATGGACGCGGCATCGCCGCCGCGCTCGCCCTGGGCGCCAGCGCCGTGCAG
>JAFKFF010000370.1 GCA_017307315.1 Alphaproteobacteria bacterium | reverse complement strand
TGCTGGGCGCCGCCGCCTCCACCGAAGAGGAAAGTTTCGGGGCGGGCCTTCTGGAATATCCGCACTTCACCCGGCCTCAATCCTTCGAGGGGCGAACCATTCCGGATGTCCTAAGTAACGGAAATCACAAGGAAATTTCCAAATGGCGGCAGGCCCAGGCGGAAAGCCTGACAAAGAGCCGGCGTCCCGACCTCTGGACCCTCTATGAAAAGCCGAAACGCTAGGCTATACGCCGCGCCTTCACTTGCAGGATGCGCCCGCCTTGGGCTGCCAGACGTACGGAGACCGCCGCCATGAACCTGTTGCAGACGCTCGAAGCCGAGCAGATGGCCGCCGTGCGCTCCAAGCCGCTCCCCGCCTTCCGTCCCGGCGATACGCTGAAGGTCAACGTCAAGGTGGTGGACGTCACCTATGACGAGAAGGCCAAGCAGAACAAGACCCGCGAGCGCCTGCAGGCCTTCGAAGGCGTCTGCATCGCCCGCCAGGGCTCGGGCCTGAACGAGGCCTTCACCGTCCGCAAGATCTCCTATGGCGAAGGCGTCGAGCGCGTCTTCCCGATCTATTCCCCGCTGGTCGATTCGGTGGTGGTGGTGCGCAAGGGTAAGGTACGCCGCGCCAAGCTCTATTACCTGCGCGGACGCACCGGCAAGTCGGCCCGCATCACCGAGCGTACCGACAGCGCCGGTCCCGAAGCCGCCGCTTAAGGGCAAGAAAGGCCCGAAAACAGGGCCTTTCCACAACTTCCGGTAAGAAAGACGCAAAAAGCTCCGATTTTTCGGGGCTTTTTTGCCATGGGCCTACTTGGCAACGCAGGAAATGCAGTAAATTCGCGTCTATCGTTGATTCGTGAAAAGGGACACTCCCATGGCCACCAAAGCCGCCGCAAAAGTCGAAACCGTTTCCACCCGCAATCTCGCCAGCCAACTCGCCGAAAAGCACGAACTGTCGCAGAAGAGCGCCAACGCCATGCTGGAAGACGTGATCGCGCTGATCACCAAGCACCTGAAGAAGGGCGCCCGCATCCGCCTGAATGGCCTGGGCATCCTGGTCGTGCGCAAGCGCGGTCCGCGCATGGGCCGTAACCCCGCCACGGGCGAAGCCATCAAGATCAAGGCGTCCAAGAAGGTCGCGTTCCGCGCCTCCAAGGAGCTGAAGGAAGCGATCTAAGGATCGTCTTTCGGGTCAAGAAAAGCCGGGTGCTTTTGGCATCCGGCTTTTTCTTTTGCGGCCGGTTGAAACTATCTTTCCCGAAAATGCCGCTTGTGCGGGAAATCCTGAGCCCAAGGCTCTCTTGGAATAATTGTCACCTTGCCCGCGCCCGCCCCAGCGGCTAGGTAGCGCGCGGTTTTCCAACTTCTCACGGCAAAGGACCTTCCCATGGCGCGCAAGAAAATCGCCCTGATCGGCGGCGGACAAATCGGCGGCACGCTCGCCCATCTCGTCGCTCTCAAGGAGTTGGGCGATGTGGTGATGTTCGACATCGCCGAGGGCCTGCCCCAGGGCAAGAGCCTGGACCTGGCCCAGGCCGGTCCCATCGACGGCTTCAACGCCAAGCTCAAGGGCACCAACGATTATGCCGACATCAAGGGCGCCGATGTGGTGATCGTCACCGCCGGCGTGCCGCGCAAGCCCGGCATGAGCCGCGACGATCTGATCGGCATCAACCTGAAGGTGATGGCGGCGGTGGGCGAAGGCATCAAGGCCAACGCTCCGGACGCTTTCATCATCTGCATCACCAATCCCTTGGACGCGATGGTGTGGGCGCTGCGCCAATTCGCCGGCGTGCCGCACAACAAGATCGTCGGCATGGCCGGCGTGCTCGACAGCGCCCGCTTCCGTCACTTCCTGGCCGACGAACTGAACGTGTCGGTGGAAGACGTCTCCGCCTTCGTGCTGGGCGGCCATGGCGACACTATGGTGCCGATGCCGCGCTTCTCCACCGTGGCGGGCATCGCCCTGCCGGAACTGGTCAAGATGGGCTGGATCAAGCAGGACCGCCTGGACCAGATCGTCCAGCGCACCCGTGACGGCGGCGCCGAGATCGTGGGCTTGCTCAAGACCGGCTCGGCCTATTACGCGCCCGCAACCGCCGGCATCGCGATGGCGGAAAGCTACCTCAAGGACCAGAAGCGCATCCTGCCCTGCGCGACCTATGTCGATGGCGCCTATGGCATCAAGGATCTCTATGTCGGCCTTCCCGTCGTGATCGGCGAGAAGGGCGTGGAGCGCGTGGTGGAACTGGAACTGACGGGCGAGGAAAAGGTCGCCCTGGTGAAGTCGGCCGACGCGGTCAAAGGCCTGATCGAAGCCTGCAAGAAGCTGGAACCGAAGCTGGCCTGAAAATGCCACGGCCCGCCTTCCAAAGGCGGGTTTCGTATCTATATCGAACGCCACCGGGCCGCGGAACGCGATCCGGTGGCGTTTTCACTTGGGATGGTTTGCAGCGCTTGGAACAGTTCGATAGCAATCGCAAAGGGGCGCGAACGGGGCATTCCAGGATGGATGGCGTGCGACAAGGCATGCTGGGCGGATTGCTGCTGGCAATGCTGCTCTGTTTTTCGGGGGCGGCATCGGGTCAAGCCACCGCGCCGGGCTCAGCGACCCTCACCATTCATGTCCGCAATGTCGGTCCGGGCGGCCTGGTCCGGCTGGGTCTTTATGACGAGGCCGGTTATCCGGACGACGATTCCAAGCCCGTTGCTTTTGCCGATGTTCCCGCCGTCGCAGGGGAAACCGTGATCGTTCTGCGCGGAATCCGGCCGGGCACCTACGCCATCGAGACCTATCAGGACGTCAACGGCAACGACAAAATGGATACGACCTGGCTGGGATTGCCGCTGGAGCCTTATGGCTTCTCGCGCGATGCCGAGCCGTTCCTGAGCAAGCCGTCCTTCTCCCGGGTGAGTTTCACAGTGCATGCCGGGGAACAGATCCAGACCCTGCATTTGCAGAATAGGGGGGCTCGGTAATTTCATCCCCCTCTGCCCTTCGCAGTTTACTTTTGCGCGCAGGCTGGTGCCCGCGCGCAATAAGCGCTGCTACGGGCATCTCCCCCGCCAGCATGCTTTGCATGCGCGGGGGAGGCTGGTCTCGGCAGGTTTCGACAATTCCATTGTTTCGCGGTCTGCTTTGAGGCACATCGGCGCGGCTGTGAGCGATATTCCCTCCACGATCTATCGGTCCCGTGACCTTTCCTTTTTCGTGGCGTCGCGTTTCGTCGCCAACTGCGCCATGCAGATCCAATCGGTCGCCATCGGCTGGCAGATCTACGACATGGTGCGCACGCCCCTGGCGCTGGGCCTGGTCGGGCTCTGCCAGTTCGTGCCGATGTTCCTTTGCACCCTGCCGGCCGGCGACATGGCCGACCGCTTCAACCAGCGCCGGGTCTATGGCGTCGCCGCGACGATGCAGGCGGTGTGCTCGGCGCTGTTCCTGCTTCTCACCCTGACGGTGCCGCACACGTCCTGGCCCTTCTATGTCGTTCTGATCCTGTTCGGCGCGGCGCGGGGTTTCTCCGGCCCTTCCGGCCAGTCGCTGCTGCCGTTCCTGGTCGAAGCGGAAAAACTGCCGCGCGCCATCTCCATCAATTCTTCCGCTTTCACCGCGGCGGTGATCGCCGGCCCGGCGTTGGGCGGCTTTCTCTATGCCCTGGGGCCGCAGGCGGTGTACGGGCTTTGCATTCTGGGCTTCGGCAGCGCGGCCTTGATCGTGGCGCGGCTGGGCGGGCGGCGGCATGTGCCCGAACCCAGCCTGGCCACGCGCCTGGAGCGCGTCGCCGAAGGCATTCGTTTCGTGCGCACCCGCCCGGTGGTGCTGGGCGCGATCTCGCTGGATCTGTTCGCGGTGCTTCTGGGCGGCGCCACCGCGCTCCTGCCCGTCTATGCCCGCGATATCCTGCATGTGGGGCCGGTGGGTCTGGGGTTTCTGCGCAGCGCGCCCGCGGCGGGGGCGTTCCTGGTCGCCTTCTCGCTCACCCGCTACCAGATCGGCCGCCGGGTCGGTGGCACCATGTTCGCGGCGGTGGCGGTGTTCGGACTTTCCACCATCGTCTTCGGCCTTTCGACGTCATTTCCCCTGTCGCTGCTGGCGCTCTTTATGCTGGGCGCCAGCGACATGGTGAGCGTCAATATCCGCTCGTCCCTCATTCAGCTCGCCACGCCCGACGCCATGCGCGGCCGCGTCTCCTCGGTCAACATGCTGTTCGTGGGCGCGTCCAACGAACTGGGCGAGTTCGAATCCGGCACCACCGCGGCCCTGTTCGGCACGGTTCCGGCGGTGGTGCTGGGCGGGGTCGGCACGCTTCTTGTGGTGGCGGTCTGGGCGAAACTGTTTCCGCCGCTGCGTGCGGTGGACAAATTCAGCGACGTCGCGCCCGCGCGCGGCTAGGGACTGCTAGAAGTCGTAGGACAGGCGGACATAGCCGCCATCGGGCGTCACCGAGGCGCCGTACCGCAAGCCCGGGGCGCGGTAGCGGGTGGTGAAAATCTTCGAGAAGGTGAAAGCGATGCCGGCGCTGGCGGCGACGTCGTACCAATGGTGCTTCTTGGCGTCGATGCGGCTGAAGCCGACGAACCCGGCGGCAAGATAGGCGGGTACGCCATACTGCCAGCCATAGCGGTCCCACAGATATTGCGCCGGCGCGAAAGCCAATGCGGACGTATCCGACGGAAAGGATTCGAAATCGCTTTTGTCGGGTCGCCGCTCGCGCACGAATTGCTTCAAGGCATAGGCGGTGCCCACGGTCGCCACCGTGTCGACGGTG
>JAFKFF010000369.1 GCA_017307315.1 Alphaproteobacteria bacterium | reverse complement strand
GCTGATGGATGCCTTGATGACCTGGCGGCACCGCGGCGGAAAGATCGTCGCCGACAAGGCCACCATCGATTCGACCGCGGTCAGCCTGCAGCAGCCGGGGCCGGAGCTGGAGCCCGGCCTGCGCGCGCTGCTTTTCCCGCTTTACTGACTGTTCTTGGATTGATCCGAAGATTGATCGCGCCCGAAATTCGGCGCCGCCGAATCCTGGCCGATATCGACGATGGAACGGCGGATGGCGCGGGTGCGGGTGAAAAGATCGAACAGCGCCTGGCCGTTGCCGTCGCGCACCGCGCGCTGCAGCTGGCTGAGATCCTCGTTGAAGCGGCCCAGCACCTCCAGCACCGCCTCGCGATTGTTCAGGAACACATCGCGCCACATGGTGGGATCGGAAGCGGCGATGCGCGTGAAATCGCGAAAGCCGCCGGCCGAGAATTTTATCACTTCGGTCTCGGCGACTTTTTCCAGATCGTGCGCGGTGCCGACGATATTGTAGGCGATCAGATGCGGCACATGGCTGGTCATCGCCAGCACCAGATCGTGATGGCCCGCTTCCATCACTTCGACCTGGCTGCCGCAGGCTTCCCAGAACGCCTTCAATTTCGCCACCGCCGCCGCGTCGGCGCCCGGGGGTGGGGTGATGATGCACCAGCGATGGTCGAACAGGCTGGCGAAGCCTGCGTCCGGGCCGGATTGTTCGGTGCCCGCGATGGGATGGGCGGGCAGGAAATGGACGCTCTTGGGCACCAGCGGCGCCACATCGCGCATCACCGCGCCCTTCACCGAGCCCACATCCGACAGGATCGCGCCCGGCTTCAGGTGGGGCGCGATGGCGGCGGCGATTTGCCTGTAGCTGCCCACCGGGGCGCAGAGGATCACCAGGTCGGCATCCTTCGCCGCAGCGGCGGCGTCGGGATGGATCGCCGCCAGTTCCAGTTCGGCCGCGCGCTCGCGCACCGCTTCGCTGGCGTCGGTGCCGGCGATGGTTTCGGCCAGGTTGCGCCGCTTGATCGCATGCGCCAGCGACGAGCCGATCAGGCCCAGGCCAATCAGGGCGACGCGCGCGAACATCAGCGACCCATGAAGTCGCGCAACGCCGCGACCACCCGTTCATTGGCTTCGGCATCGCCGATGGTAAGCCGGAGCGCGTCGGGCAGGCCATAGGCCTTGACCCCGCGCAGGATCAGGCCGCGCGACACCAGGAAGGCGTCCGCCGCCGCCGATCCTTTTTCGCCCTTGGGAAACTGAATGAGAATGAAATTGCCCACGCTCTCATTCACCGTCAGGCCGAGCTTGCGGATCTCGTCCGTCAGCCAGGTCTTCCACGTCTCGTTATGCGCGACCGAGCGTTCGACATGGGCGCGGTCGCGCATCGCCGCCGCCGCCGCATGCTGCTGCATCATCGAGACGTTGAACGGCCCCCGGATGCGGTTCAGCACGTCGCACACCGCGGCCGGCGCATAGGTCCAGCCGATCCGCATGCCCGCCAGACCGTGAATCTTCGAGAAGGTCCGCGTCATCACCACATTGGGGAAGCGCGACACCATTTCGATTCCGGCCTCGTAATCATTCTTGCGCACATATTCGCTGTAGGCGGCATCGATCACCAGCAAGGTGCCGGGCGGCAGGCCGGCATGCAGGCGCCGCATCTCCTCATGGCTGATGTAGGAACCGGTGGGATTGTTGGGATTGGCGATGAAGACGATGCGCGTCTTCGGCGTCACGCGCGCCAGTGCCGCATCGACGTCGAAGCGCAGCTTGGGATCGGGAATCTCCACCGGTGTGGCGCTGTTGGCCAGGGTGGCGATCTTGTAGAGGATGAAGTCGTGCTCGCTGTAGAGCACCTCGTCGCCGGGCCTCAAGTAAGCATTGGCCAGCATGGTGAGCAGCGCGTCGGAGCCGTCGCCCGACACCACGATGCGCGCCGGATCCAACCCATGCACTTCACCGATGGCCTCGCGCAACACCGCCGCGCTGCCTTCCGGATAAAGCTCCAGGTCGTGCGCCGCCCGCATCAGGGCTTCGACCGCGTGCGGGCTGGGACCCAGCGGGCTTTCGTTGGACGACAATTTGACGACCTTCTCCACCCCCGGCGCGGCGGCACGCCCGCCGACATAGGGCGTGATGTCGAGAAGGCCGGGCTTGGGTTCGGGCGTCATGCGTCAGCGTCCTCAAATAGCGAAGCGGTAGGACATTCAAGCAAAGTCCGTCGAAAAGGGCCGTATTGATAGTGGCAGGACCTCTCAAAAGCAAAACCAGAGCGCCGCCCGGAGCCGACGCAAAGCCGCCATTCATTGACAGGGGGGCCCCGCCACCTTAGCTACGCCTTCCCAAGGTTGGACTGCCCATGACCGAAACGGCAAATCCGCGGTTTTTGAGGCCGCTGAGCGCGCCCGGCGCCGATGCCGGCAAGGTGGTCCATTTCGGCGCGGACAAGCCCTTGACCCTGGATTGCGGCCGCAGCCTCTCGGCTTTCTCCATCGCCTACATGACCTATGGCACGCTCAACGCCGCCAGGAGCAATGCCATCCTGATATGTCATGCCCTCACGGGCGATCAGTTCGTCGCCTCCGAGCATCCGGTCACCGGCAAGCCCGGCTGGTGGGGCATGATGGTGGGACCGGGCAAGCCTATCGACACCGATCGCTTCTTCGTGATCTGCGCCAATGTCATTGGCGGCTGCATGGGCACCACCGGGCCGGCGGAAACCGATCCGGCGACCGGCAAGCCCTATGCGCTGGATTTTCCTTTGGTGACGATCCGCGACATGGTCCGCGCCCAGGCCATGCTGCTGGACGCGCTCGGCATCGACACGCTGCTGGCGGTGATCGGCGGCTCGATGGGCGGCATGCAGGCGTTGCAATGGGCGGCGTCCTATCCGAACCGCGTGCGCGCGGTGATGCCCATCGCCTGCGCCGCGCGCCATTCCGCGCAGAACATCGCCTTCCACGAAGTCGGGCGCCAGGCGATCATGGCCGATCCCGACTGGAAAGGCGGCGACTATCAGAGCCACGGCACCCGTCCATCCAAGGGATTGGCGGTGGCGCGCATGGCCGCGCACATCACCTATCTTTCGGAAGCGGCGCTGCAGCGCAAATTCGGCCGCAATTTGCAGAACCGCGAGGCGCTGTCCTTCCAGTTCGCGCCCGACTTCCAGATCGAATCCTATTTGCACCATCAGGGCGCCACTTTCGTCGACCGCTTCGACGCAAATTCCTATCTCTACATCACCCGGGCGATGGATTATTTCGACCTGGCGGAAGACTATGCCGGCCATCTCGCCGATGCCTTCCGCGACTCGCCCAACCGCTTCTGCATCATCTCCTTCACCTCGGACTGGCTGTTCCCCACCGCCGAGAACAAGCGCGTCGCCCATGCCCTCAATGCCGTCGCGGCCAAGGTGAGTTTCGTCGAGATCAAGACCGACAAGGGCCATGACGCCTTCCTGCTGGACGAACCGGAAATGTTCGACACGGTGCGCGGTTTCCTGAATTCCGTCGCCGCCTCGGAAAGCATCTCATGAGCGCCGCCAATTTAAGGCCCGATCTTGCCGCCATCGCCGAGATGATCCCGCAAGGCGCGCGCGTGCTGGATGTCGGCTGCGGCGACGGCGCGCTTCTGGAGCATCTGGTGCGCACCAAGCATGTCGATGGCCGCGGCATCGAGCTTTCGCAGCAGAATGTGAATGCCTGCGTGGCGCGCGGCCTCGCCGTGGTGCAGGGCGACGCCGACACCGACCTGGCGGAATATCCGGCGCAAGTGTTCGATTTCGTCATTCTCAGCCAGACCATCCAGGCGACCGAGAAACCGGCGCAGGTGCTGCAGCATCTCCTGCGCATCGGGCGCCAGGTGGCGATCTCGCTGCCCAATTTCGGCCATTGGCGGGTGCGGCTGGCGCTGCTGCTGGGCGGGCGGATGCCGCGCACAAAGGCGCTGGGCTATAGCTGGTACGACACGCCCAACATTCATCTGTGCACGCTTGCCGATTTCGTCGACCTGACGCGCAAGCATGGCGCGGTGATCGTCCGGGCGCTGGCGCTCAAGAATGACGCGGTGGCCGGCGACGTGCGGCCCGATTCCTGGGGCCCCAACATCGCCGCCCAGGGCGCGATCTTCCTGTTGCGGAAAAGCTAAACGCTTCTCATGCCCTCCCCCGCGCATGCGCAGCATACCGGTGGGGAGGCATCGACTAGTCCGGTCCCAGCGGTTTGAGCACGGCGGACGGCACCACGCGCGCCGGCACGGGCGTGGCCGGCTTCGGCGTCGCCGGCGCATAGAGCGACTTGCTCGCTTCGGCGATATGCACCCCGCCCAGGCCGAAGAAAAAGCGCGAACCGATCCGCTCCCATCCTGCGCCGCTGCGCGCCACCGCGCGGCTTTGCACCGGCGGCGCATAGAGCGCGCGCTGCCACTGCTCGGGCACGAACATCGCGCCGCGCAACAGGCCCTCCAGTTCCGTGCGTGAAAAGGGACGGCCATGGCCGAACGGCGTGCGTTCCAGCTGCGCCCACAAGCTGGCGCGGTTGGGCGCCACGATCAGGATATGGCCTTCCGCCGCCAGCACCCGCCACAATTGCCGAAGCAGAGGCCTCAGGCCCTCGGCTTCTTCCAATCCGTGCACCACCAGGATCAGGTCTAAAAAGGCATCGGGAAAGGGCAGCGCGTCTTCTTCGACCCGCGTGACCACATTCTTTCCCTGTGGCCAGGGACCGCTGTCGCCCAGAGCGGCGGGCGAAGCGGCGATACAGCGTTCCGCTTCACCTTGAAACAGTCCCAGAT
>JAFKFF010000368.1 GCA_017307315.1 Alphaproteobacteria bacterium | reverse complement strand
GTCGGCGTGAAGGGCGCGCATGAAGCGCTCGCTCCGGTCGTTGACCAGCACTGCGCCTTCGCCGCGCAGCGCCTCGGTCGCCAGCGGCGCGGGATCGCGGCCGATATCGAGCGCGGTGGGATGAAACTGGACGAACTCGGGATCGGCGATCACCGCGCCGGCGCGCGCCGCCATGCCCAAGCCTTCGCCGCGGGATTCCAGGGGATTGGTGGTGACGGCGTAGAGCGCGCCGAGCCCGCCGGTGGCGAAAATCACCGCCCTGGCGCGGAACAGCACCAGCCTGGCCTCCGGCCCCGTCCCATGGCGGGCGAAAAGGCCGGTCGCCTTGCCGTCTTCCATCGCCAGCTCGACAGCATGAAATCCTTCCAGGATCCGGATCGAAGGCGTCTCCATCGCCCGGGCGGCAAGCGTGCGGGAAATTTCCGCCCCGGCGCGGTCGCCGGCGACATGGACGATGCGCGCGCGCGAATGCGCCGCCTCGCGTCCCAAAGCCAAGGCGCCGCTCGCGTCGCGGTCGAACGGCGCGCCCATCGCCACCAGATCGCCGATGCGGTCGGGCGCTTCGCGCGTCACCAGATCCACAATTTGCGGATCGCAGAGGCCGGCGCCGGCGACCATGGTGTCGGCAGCATGGCTGCGCCAGTCATCGCCGTCGCCCACCGCCGCGGCGATGCCAC
This sequence comes from Alphaproteobacteria bacterium, assembly GCA_017307315.1. GTDB lineage: Bacteria > Pseudomonadota > Alphaproteobacteria > Micropepsales > Micropepsaceae > Rhizomicrobium. Next base: position 4,143 of record JAFKFF010000368.1, on the reverse strand, counting down.
CCTGCGCCCAGGCGCTGGAGCCCGACAGGCCGGGCCGCGATCCGGCCAGGACGAGGGCGGGAAAGGGCGAAAGCTTGAGCGCGGTGAACAGGCCGGCGATGCCGGCGCCCAGGATCAGCGCGCCGTCGGTCTCGATGACATTGTCGATACGCATCATCGCATTTCAGGCCTTCACCGCCAGCATGCGTTCGATGGCGACGCGCGCGCGCGCGGATATCGCCGGATCCACCGTGACTTCGACCGACATGGTCTGAAGCGAATGGAGGATGCCTTGCAAGGTGATCCGCTTCATGTGCGGGCAGAGGTTGCAGGGGCGCACGAAATCGACATCCGGATATTCCACCGCGACATTGTCGCTCATCGAGCATTCGGTGATCATCACCACGCGGGCGGGGCGATGCGCGCCGACATAGCCGATCATGGCGGCGGTCGAGCCGGCAAAATCGGCCTCCGCCACCACCTCCGGCGGGCATTCGGGATGCGCCAGCACGGTAACGCCGGGGTTCTGCGCGCGATAGTCGCGGATCTCGTCGGCGGTGAAACGCTCATGCACTTCGCAGGCGCCCGCCCAGGTGATCACCTTCACGCCCGTCTTCGCCGCGACATTGCGGGCAAGATACTGGTCAGGGATCATGATGACCGTATCGGTGCCGAATTCGCGCGCGATCTCTTCGACCACGCGCACCGCATTGCCCGAGGTGCAGCAAATATCGCTTTCCGCCTTCACTTCGGCGGAGGTGTTCACGTAAGTCACCACCGGCAGGCCGGGATGCTTCTGGCGCAGCAGGCGAACGTCGGCGCCGGTGATGGAGGAGGCCAGCGAGCAGCCGGCGCGGCTGTCCGGAATGAGAACGGTTTTTTCCGGCGAAAGGATCTTGGAGGTTTCCGCCATGAAGTGGACGCCCGCCTGCACGATCACGGCGGCGTCGGTACGGGCCGCCTCGCGGGCAAGCGCCAGGCTGTCGCCGGTAAAGTCGCTGACGCAGTGGAAAATCTCCGGGGTCATGTAATTGTGACCCAGGATGACGGCGTTCTTCTGCCGCTTCAGCCGGTTGATCTCGGCGATCAACGGGGCGTGAGCCGGCCACTCGATCTCGGGAATGACCTTGGCCACCCGGGCGTAAAGCCCGCGCGTCGCCTGCGCGACGGCTTCGGTGTAGGCAAGTTCCAGACCCATGCGGCTCTCCAATGTGTCTCTTGCTACCGCGTAATAATGCTCAATTCGAGTATATATCTGGGGTAAAAAACCCGGCCGTCAAGGGCCGGTCGATCTCTTAATGCTACACCCGAGTATAATGCGGTCAAGAGCGGGGAGAGGCCGAATCAGCATGGCTGTGTCCGGGCAGGGGGATGGCTGTCCCGTGCCGGGGACGCTGCAGCCGCGCTGTCCCTGTCCAAACACGCGGTCAATGCAGAAAGAAAGACGCCGTAAAGCGAAGCTTCTCAGCGCGGCATCGTCGATCCGCCGGGGGACGGCAGCGGATCCGCGGGCAAGGGCGCGCGGGGATCGTAAGACACCGAACCATTGGCTTTCGGCGGATTGGCGCTTGCCTCATAGACGCTGTCGGGACTTCCGGCATAAGCCGCGCCGTTGGGATTGCCTTCATTGGGGGAGGCGCACGCCGCCAAAGCCAGACAGGCCGCGCCAGCCACAAGAACCGATGTCTTCATGATCACCTCCATGGACGAAACAGGAAATCAAAGTCCGACGAGGCTTTCAACGCCGCGCTCCCAGCCTGAGGCCGGGCGCGGGACGTTCGCGCAAGACTTCTCGGCGGAACCGGAACAATTCGGCGGGGCGCCCGCGCACGGACGCGGCGAATTTCCCGGTGCCTTCCACCAGGCCCTGCTCGGCCACCAGGCGGCGGAAATTCTGCTTGTGCAGGCGAAAGCCCAACAGGGCTTCGACCGTGCGCTGCAATTCCAGAAGGGTGAAGGATGGCGCCATCAGCTCGAACACGACAGGGCGGTATTTCATCTTGCCCCGCAGCCGGGCGATCGCCGTCGCCAGGATGCGCCGATGATCGAACATCATGCCGGCGCCCAGATCCTCCTCCGCCGCATTGCCATTGTCGCGGGCGAATTCCTGGATCAGACCCGCTTCGTAAAGCAACTCGTACCGCTCCAGGACTTTCTCATCGTCCCAGCTCACGCCATCGGTACCGAAGCACAGCCGGATGCGGTCGCGCCGCTGGTCCGCGGTTTTGGCGTCCGGCGCAGCCTTGGCGAAAAGCTTCAGCCGGGGAAGAATGACAGCGTCGATCATTCCCGGACGCGCCTGCCGCCAATCCTCCCAGGGAAAATAATGGTACCAGCCGCGCCAGCGGGTATCGCGCGCCGCTCCGGTGCCGTCCTCGACGCCCTGGCGCGTCAGCGCCAGATAGCCGACCGACACCAGTCGCGTATCGTTGCCGACCGCGATGGCGGGCAGGTGCCGCCCGTGGTCGCCGAAGGTGTAGAGTTGTTCCGTATACCCCAGGTCGAAATGGGTCTGCTCCTCCACCCATTTGCGCAAGCCCTGTTCGAGCGTGCGCTGGGAACCGGGATCGAACGGGCCGAAGGGAAGAGAATCCTCGCCATCCACATGTGTCACCACCAGGGCGCAGGGCTGGCCATTCTCGACCGAAACGATTGCGGCCGACAGTCCGATGCTGATGGCGCTCTGATTGGTCATGGACCGGCCAGCGGAAACGCCGTGGGAATGCCACCCTGGACCGGCAGGGGGCCGCCTACGGTGTCGCGCCTGCGGCGCAAATGCCGGGCCAGACGCGAAGGGCGGTGTTCTCGAGGGGGAGATTCCAGGGCAGACAAAGGACAGGCAGGAAGGTGGGGCATGCCGTTATCTAGCATGCTGGAAGATTGAGGTTCAGTGCGTGGCCAGCCGGCGGAACCGCTCCAGGAAGAGGGATTGCGCTTCGGCGGTGGCCAAGGGGGTGAGGCGCGGCGTCTTCAAGCCCCTGGGCGGGGCGCCGAACAATTTGCGGGCGATGGGCTCCTCAAATCCGGCCAGTTGAGTGGCTTCGAAGTAGGCCGACAGATGATCGGCTTTCTTGAACAGGCTCGCCAAGGTTTGGGGCACCAGCGCCGGCAGGCCAAACCGAAGATGAATTGCTGCTTGAAGTTTTAACTCTAAATTTTTGTAATTTATACCGATTGCTGCTTTGAACGGGCTGATGAGGTCGCCGACAACATACTCTGGCGCGTCATGCAGGAGCGCCATCAGTCGCGCATCCCGGCTGAGCCGGGGATTGAGGTCGGCGACCAGGCGTTCGACCAGGACGCAGTGCTGCGCAACCGAGAAGGCATATGGCCCCCTGGTCTGGCCGTTCCAGCGCGCGACCCGGGCCAGGCCATGGGCAATGTCCTCGATCTCGATGTCGAGCGGGCTGGGCTCCAGAAGATCCAGCCGGCGGCCGCTCAGCATGCGCTGCCAGGCGCGGGGGGCGCTCACAGCCATCAGATGACCAGCAGCCGAAGGCCGCTGACCAACAAGGTGGCGGCCAGGATGAGGCGCAGCGCCAGGTCGGGCAGCCGGGGTGCGAACATGCTCGCCAGGAAGATGCCGGGCAGGGATCCGACCAGGAGCGATTCCAGCACCGTCACGTCGATCCCACCGTTGAACAGATGTCCCAGCCCGGCCACCAGGGTCAAAGGCACGGCGTGCGCGATATCCGAACCGGCGATCCGGACCACGGGAAGTTCCGGATACAGCAGGATCAGGGCGGTCACGCCCAAGGCTCCGGCGCCGACCGAGGAGATCGTCACCAGCACACCCAGAACGACGCCGGTGAGGATGGTGTATCGCCGGGTCTGTTCGGCACTCAGCACGCCGACCCGGCGGGCATAGGTGGCCAGCAGCCTCCGGCGGAAGATCAAGGCCAATGCCGTGGCCAAAAGGGCCACGCCCAGGACCTTGGTTACCAGGGCGCTGTAGGCGGCCGGATCGAGCCGAAGGAAATGCAGCGCCAGCAGGGTCAGCAGCGCGGCGGGAAGCGATCCTGTCGCCAGGCGGAGCACCACGCGCCAATCGATGGTGCGGTTGAAGGCGTGCACCAGGGATCCACCGGTCTTGGTGATGCTGGCATAGAGCAGGTCCGTGCCCACCGCGGTGGCGGGATGGACATGAAAGAGCAGGATCAGAAG
>JAFKFF010000367.1 GCA_017307315.1 Alphaproteobacteria bacterium | reverse complement strand
GAGTAGCGGCGACCATCGGTCGGCGCTACTCTTCCAAGTGCGGACGCGCGCCAGCGTCTTCGGCCGCACGCGGCAGGAGCCGAGCGGCAAAAGGAACAAGATGCGCTTTCGCCTCCTGATCGCACTGCTGCTTTCACTATTCATCCAGGCCCCGCTTCACGCCGAGCCCACGGTCAAGGCGCATCCCGCTCTCTGGCATGTCAAAGGCCCCGTCGGCGAAGCTTATCTCTTGGGCTCCATTCACCTCCTGCCGAAGAGCATCGCATGGCGGGGCGGCGCCATCGACGCGGCCATGTCGAAAGCCGATGTCTTCGTCTTCGAGGTCTCGACCGACGACAAAGCGCAAGCCGAGATCCGCCGCCTGGTCGATGAAATGGGCATGCTGCCGCCCGGCGTGTCGTTGCGAGGCCTTCTGCCCCAATCGGCGCTGGCCGATTTCGATGCCGCCATCAGGAAAGCCCGTCTGGCGCCGGAGATGGTGGACCGGGAAAAGCCCTGGCTGGTTTCGCTGCAATTGCTGGTGGCGCAAGGCACCGCCCTGCACTATTCCCCCGATGCGGGGGTCGATCATGCCGTCATGGCGATCGCCGCCAAGGCGCGCAAACCGATGCGCTTCTTCGAAACCATCGAACAGCAGATCAAGCTTCTGGCGGGCAGCGACGACAGCCTCCAGATTGCCCAGTTCACGTCCGACCTCAAGGATTACCAAAAGGACGATGACGACCTCGCGCCCCTGGTTGCGGCGTGGAGCAAAGGCGAAGCGGACAAGCTCGGGACCTTGATCAACAGCGAGCTTGCCGATCAGCCTGACGTCAAAAAAGCCTTGCTCGACGATCGCAACCGGCGCTGGGCGCTGCAGATCGAGACCATGTTGCGGGAGAAGCGCGTTTTCTTCATCACCGTCGGGGCCGGGCATCTGGCGGGGCCCGAAGGCGTGCCCGCGCTCCTGCGCAAGGCGGGCTATCGCGTGGAAGGCCCTTGAGGAGCGTTGCGCATCGGCGCATCGGCCAAAAGATCGCTTGTATCCGGGCCGTTCGCCGAGCGCGCAGCGTTCGTTACTCGAAATGGGCCCACGGAACCGCTTCGTCTGCCCGCGCGCCCCCTCCCAACGATATGCAGATTTCTTTATATCCTTCTTGCCGCGCCCCAATCCAGGGAATCGCCACACATGGCCGCCAGCACCGATTACGTCGTCAAGGACATCAGCCTCGCCGATTGGGGCCGCAAGGAACTGGCGATTGCCGAGATCGAAATGCCGGGCCTGATGGCCACCCGCGCCGAATACGGTCCCAAGCAGCCGCTCAAGGGCGCGCGCATCGCCGGCTCGCTCCACATGACCATCCAGACGGCGGTCCTGATCGAGACTCTGGCGGCGCTGGGCGCGGACATCCGCTGGGCTTCCTGCAACATCTATTCGACGCAAGACCATGCCGCCGCCGCGATCGCGGCCAAGGGCATTCCGGTTTTTGCCGTCAAGGCCGAAAGCCTCACCGATTACTGGAACTATACCCGCAAGATCCTGGAATGGGGTGATGGCGGGCTGCCCAACATGATCCTGGACGATGGCGGCGACGCCACCATGCTGGTGCATGCGGGCCTGCGCGCGGAAAAGGGCGACACGGCGTTTCTCGACAAGCCGGAAAACGAGGAAGAGGAAGTTTTCTACGCGCTGATCAAGCGCACCTTGAAGGAAAAGCCGGGCTGGTTCGCGGCGCTGGCCGCCAGCATCAAGGGCGTGTCGGAAGAGACCACGACCGGCGTGCACCGACTCTATCAGATGGAAAAGGACGGCAAGCTGCTGTTCCCCGCCATCAACGTGAACGACAGCGTCACCAAGTCGAAATTCGACAATCTCTATGGCTGCCGCGAAAGCCTGGTCGATGGCATTCGCCGCGGCACCGATGTGATGATGTCGGGCAAGGTGGCGATGGTCGCGGGCTTCGGCGATGTCGGCAAAGGCTCCGCCGCCTCGCTGCGCCAGGCCGGCTGCCGCGTCATGGTGAGCGAGATCGATCCGATCTGCGCCCTCCAGGCCGCGATGGAAGGCTATGAAGTCGTCACCATGGAAGATGCCGCGCCCCGCGCCGACATCTTCGTCACCGCCACCGGCAATGTCGATGTGATCACGGTCGACCACATGCGGGCGATGAAAGACCGCGCCATCGTCTGCAACATCGGCCATTTCGACAGCGAGATTCAGGTCGGCGCGCTGAAGAATTTCCAGTGGCACAACGTCAAGCCGCAGGTGGATGAAGTCGAATTCCCCGACGGCAAGCGCATCATCCTTCTGTCCGAGGGCCGGCTGGTGAATCTGGGCAACGCGATGGGCCATCCGTCTTTCGTGATGAGCGCCTCCTTCACCAACCAGACCCTGGCGCAGATCGAACTCTTCACCAATCCGGGCAAATATCAGAAGAAGGTCTATACCCTGCCCAAGCAGCTCGACGAGAAGGTGGCGCGCCTGCACCTGGCCAAGATCGGCGTCAATCTGACCGAATTGTCCAGCAAGCAGGCCGACTACATCAATATTCCGAAAGCAGGTCCTTACAAGCCGGACACCTATCGGTACTGATCGGCTATCGCTTGATCTTCATGGAAAGGGCGCGCTACCAGATCAGGATGCGCGCCCTTTTTCTTTGCTTGGCCGTTTTGACCCTCACAGGGTGCAACAGCATCATGCGGGTGAGCGGCGACAATTTCGAAGCCGCCGGCATTGCGCCCGGCCGTTTCGAGAACGACAACCAGACCTGCCGCATCCAGGCCGAGGACTATCTCGCCTACGACCTGCGCGGCATGGAAGGCACGCGCTACCGGCGCACCCGGGCCTACAACGCCGCCTATCGCCGCTGCATGACGGCTCTGGGCTATCGGGACCGGCCCTACTACCACAACTGGTTTCCCGGCTAGCCCGGGCCGATAAGCGCCTGACCGGACTCGAAAATCATCCCCAGCCCAAAATCTGGTCCTGTGGACCGGATATGGATTTTCATACTTTATTAACCACAATCCCTATGCCGGATGGTCCCCTGCCGGTATCTTGTTGATTCTACAACGATTCGACCCTTGGGCGGGTCTGAGGGGACAGCCAGGCATGAGTCCCAGCCGGGGACATAGCGGATGCATGAAAGCAGCCTTGGGGGCCGTCCCGGCGGCCCTGCTGCCATGCCCTGCCTTGGCTGCCGGCATCGTCGAGCTTCCGATCAACCTGGACCCCGGACATCTCCTGGTCTTGAGCGCCCTCGCGGCGGGCGCGGTGGCGCTGGCCATTGCCGCGTCGCTGTGGGCGCTGGCCGAGCAAAAAAGCGCCGAGCGCCTTCGCCGCCATCTGCGCGCCAGCGGCGCGCGCACCAAGAGTGCGTTGGGCGAGCGCGACGCGCTTTTGGGCGCGGGACGCGAGGCCTTGGTGGTATGGGGTCGGGACGGCTCGGGACCTTTTTCGTACGGCAATGGCGAGCAGCGGCTGGAAGCCTGTCTCAAGGGAGCTGATGCGCTGGCGCTCTCCACCGCGCTGGACGAACTCTCGGATCGCGGCAGGCCATTCCGCCTGGACGTGGCGGACGCATCCGGCCGCAAGCTGGTGGCGCGCGGCCGCGCCGTGGGCTCCATGGCGGCGGTATGGATGGAAGAAGTCGCGACGGAAACCGCTTCGGCCGATTTCCGTGCCATTCTCGATGCCCTCCCGATTCCGGTCTGGCTGCGCGACAAAGGCCTGGCGCTGAGTTGGGCCAATCACGCTTTTCTCACATCGACGGGCGCGGCGGATCTGGATGCCGCGCGCACCGAACAGACCGCGCTCGACAAGGGCGAGCGGGATCTTGCGGCATCCGCCCGTTCGCAGAACCGTACCCTGGAAGCCAGGCGTTTCGCGGTGGTGGGCGGCGAGCGTCGTGCCATGACTTTCACCGAAATTCCGCTGGGCGATGCGGGCATCATCGGCACCGCCCAGGACGTCACCGACGTGGCGGCGGCGGAAGCCCGGCTGCAACAGCATGTCGATGCCCATGTCGACACGCTCGACAAGCTCGCCACCGCGGTCGCCATCTTCGACAAGGAGCAGAAGCTCAGCTTCTACAATCGCGCTTTTGTCCGCCTCTGGGACCTGCCGGAAGACTGGCTCGACCGGCATCCGGGCGATGGCGAAATTCTCGACCGATTGCGCGAAGCCCGCAAGCTCCCCGAGCAGCGCGATTATCAAGCCTGGAAACGCGGCCGCCTGGCGCTCTACCAGAGCCGCGAGCGGACCACCGAAGAGCTTTGGCACATCCCGGGCGGGCGGACGATGCGGGTGATCGGCCAGCCCCATCCCCTGGGCGGGCTCACCTTCCTTTACGAGGATGTGAGCGAAAAGCTCAATCTGGAATCCAGCTACAACACCTTGATGCGGGTGCAGTCCGCGACGCTGGACACGCTTGAAGAGGCCGTCGCGGTATTCGGTCCCGACGGGCGGCTCAAGCTCCACAATGCCGCTTTCGCCCGCATCTGGGATTTACGGCCGGAAGAACTTCGGGGCGAACCGCATGCGCGCGCCATCGCCGCGCTCTGCACCGCGAAATTCGGCGACGGCGTCCTTTGGGATCACGTGATCCAGGCGATCGTCACCGAAGCGGGCCTGGCGCGCGATCTCGGCGAGGTCGAGCGCAACGACCGCACCATCCTGTCGGTGCGGCTTTCGCCCCTGCCGGATGGCGCCAGCCTCATCACCTTCGCCGATGTCACGGACCGTTTCCGCATCGAAACCGCACTCCGCGACCGCAACGATGCGCTGGAAGCGGCGGACCGGCTCAAATCCGACTTCATCAAGCATGTCTCCTACGAACTGCGCACGCCCTTGAACACCATACTGGGCTTCGCGGAGCATCTGGCCTCGCAGGTCCCCGGTCAGCTCAACCCCCGGCAGGAAGAGTATGTCGGCAACATCGTCGAAGGTTCCAACACCCTCAAGGATCTCATCAACGACATATTGGATCTGGCGCTGATCGAATCCGGCGCATTGCGCCTGGAACTGGAACGCATCGATCTGCACATGCTTCTGTCCGACATCGCGGGGCGCGCCGGCGACTGGGCCGGCAAGATGGGACTGACCCTGGAGCTGGATTGCCCCGCCGACGCAGGGATCTTCCTGGCCGATCAGCGGCGCATGCGCCAGATCGTGTTCAACCTTCTCTCCAATGCCTTCAAATTCACGCCCGCCGGCGGCCATATCCGCCTTTCCGGCCGCATCCTGGGCGAGGATGTGCAGATCACGGTAGCCGACAACGGCCCCGGCCTGGCGCCGGACGTCAAGCCTAACGTGTTCGAGCGCTTCTCGGCGCAGAACCGCTCGGGCACCCGCGCGGGCGCCGGCCTTGGCCTTGCCCTGGTCAACCGCTTCCTGGAGCTGCATGACGGCTGGGTGGAGATCGAAAGCGGTGACGGTACCCTCGTCCGCTGCCACATCCCCCGCCGCATCGCCGGCGACCGTTTCGCGTCCTCGGACCGCTAGCTAGTGCTGGGAGACCGGCACCCGCACCACCAACCCATCCATGTCGGAGGTGACGCGCAGCTGGCAGGAAAGCCGACTGGCGGGCGCGGTGCCTTGCGCGAAATCGAGCATGGTTTCTTCCATCTCGGATTTGGGAGGCAGTTTCGCGACCCACTCCGGATCGACATAGACATGACAGGTGGCGCAGGCGCAGGCCCCGCCGCAATCCGCGTCGATGCCCGGCACCAGGCTTCGCACCGCGCCTTCCATCACCGACCAGCCGACGGCGATCTCGACCGTCTGCCGTGTCCCGTCCGGCTGGATGAAGGTGACTTTGGGCATTACGTCATCTGCTTCATGGGAAGGCAAAGGTCTGCGAGTTTCTCCGCCGGAACCGTCGCGCCATCGGCGATCAGCTTCTTGCCGATCATGTATTCGGGGGCGGCATTGACCGCCTCGACCGCCGCGATCACGCCATCGCGCAGATGGAAGACTGCGAATTTGCGCGAAGCTGGATCGCC
>JAFKFF010000366.1 GCA_017307315.1 Alphaproteobacteria bacterium | reverse complement strand
GAAGGCGGGCCAGCATGCCGATATCGACTTGAACGGCACGCGCCATGCCCTGCGCATCGCGCGCATCTATCCGGAAGTGAAGAACGGCGTCTTCAAGGCCGATCTCGGCTTCGAGGGCGCCATGCCGGTGGGCCTTTCGCCCGGCGCCACCGCCGACGGAAAATTGTCGCTGGGTGGCGACAGCAAGGGTCTGGTCCTGTCGGCCGGTGCGTTCCTGGAAGCTTCGGGCGGCGACTATGTCTTCGTGCTGGACGCGAATGGCCGCGCGGCGCAACGCCGCCGCGTCAAGCTGGGCCGGCGCAATCTCGAGCAGGTCGAGGTCCTGGGCGGGCTTCAGCCCGGCGACCGGGTCATCACTTCGGACTATAGCGCCTATGGCCAGGTCGAGCGCATCGATCTTGCGGGGTGAACGGGGAAAGTCATGCTGCGACTGAGCAATTTGAGCAAGATATACCGCACCGCCGAGGTGGAAACGCGGGCGCTGGACAAGATCTCGTTCGAGGTCAAGGCGGGCGAGTTCGTCGCCATCATGGGGCCGTCGGGCTGCGGCAAATCCACCCTGCTCAACATCCTGGGCTTTCTCGACAGTCCCAGCGAAGGCTCCTACCGCCTGATGGGCGAAGAAGTCGCGACCTTGAGCGAAAGCGTGCTGACGCGGCTACGCCGCGACCATGTCGGCTTCGTGTTCCAGAGCTTCAATCTGATCGACGAATTGACCGTGGCCGAGAATGTGGAAGTGGCGCTGCTCTATCGCAGGGATGGCGCGGCCCGGAAGCGGCGCGTCACCGAGGTGCTGGAACAGGTGGGCGTGGCGCACCGCGCCCGCCACCGGCCGCGCCAATTGTCCGGCGGGCAGCAGCAGCGCGTGGCCGTGGCGCGCGCCCTGGTCTCGGCGCCCAAGCTGATCCTGGCGGACGAACCAACCGGCAACCTCGACACCGCGAATGGCGACGCCGTGATGGCGCTGTTGAAGGATGCGGCGAGGCGCGGAACCACCATCGTTATGGTCACGCATTCGCCGCTCCACGCCGCCGAGGCCGGCCGCACCATCAAGCTGCTGGACGGGCAGGTGGTCAGCGAAACCCAACTCTAGGGACGGCGCATCATGTTCCGGCACTATCTCGTCACCGCGCTCCGCAACCTGGCGGTCAACAAGCTGCAATCGGCCATCGCCATCGGCGGACTGGCCATCGGCATCGCGGCGGCGATCCTGGCAGGACTGATCGTTGCCAACCAGGCGAGCTATGACGATTTCCTGCCGCTGCACGAGCGCCTGTATCTGGTGACGCTGGAAGCCTCGCTCGGCGGCCAGCCGCCGATTTATGTACCACTCACACCGCACGATCTGGCGGCGCGCCTGCGCCAGAATTTCGGCGCGTTGCAGGCCGTGGCGCGGCTCGACGCCGGGGCGGAAATGCTTCCAGATCACTATAGCCTGCGGCATGGGAATGTGGAGGCCGATGAATTCATCTTTTCCGCGGACCCCAATATCTTCGACCTTCTGCGCCTTCCCGTGCTTTACGGTCACCTCGAGAATGCGTTGGTGGCGCCCGACTCCATCGTCATTCCCCGGCGGATCGCCGAAAAATATTTCGGCCGGGACGATGTGGTGGGCGAAACGCTGGAACTGGACCGCCAGCACCCTCTGAAGATCACCGCCGTGATCGCGGATCTTCCCGCCAACGCCACCAATCTGCGAACCGGAATTTTCATGTCGGGACGCGCGTCCTATTCCGGGCTGGGGCGAGCCGACCGCAGGCCCGGCAACGCCCGTACCGGCGATTTTTCCCAAGATGCTCTGACCCTGGTGCGGCTGGCGCCGGGAGCGTCCGTGACCGCGATCGAGCGGCGCATGTTCGCCCTGCGCGACAGCCTTTTGCCGCGGCCCGCCATCGTGAATGTCCGCCCTCGTCTGGTGGCGCTGGATGCGCTGCATCTTTCACCGCACTATTCGCCCGGCATACGGGACCGTCTCGCGATTTTATCGGCGGCGGCGATGCTCATTCTCTTCCTGGCGATCGCGAACTTCGTCAATTTGCTGACGGCGCGGGCGGCGCGCCGCACCATTGAAGTCGGCATTCGCAAGGCGTTGGGCGCGGGACGGGGCGCTCTGATCGGGCAATTCCTGGCGGAAGCCGTCGTGCAGTCTGCTTTTGCATTGTTGATTGCCGCTGCGGCGGTGGAATTGCTGCTGCCGCTGGTCAATGCTTTCCTGAATTCCGGCGCGACATTCGATTATTGGCGTCACCCCGGTCTCTTGCTCATCCTTCTGGCGGGCGCCACCGGGATCGGCGTTCTGGCCGGGTTCTATCCCGCTCTGTTTCTTTCAGCGTTCCGGCCGGCCCTGGTGCTGAAGGGTCTTGTTTCGATGCCGGCCAGGGCCGACTTGGTTCGCGGTCTTCTGGTGACGGCGCAATTCGCCATTCTCCTTCTTTTGATGATCGCGGCAGCGGTCGCGACGGAGCAGTATCGTTTTTCGATCCGGGAAAGCTTGCGCTTCGACACGGATCAGACCTTGTTCGTCCGTCTGTCCGAGAAGGGTCATCCCGCGCCGGATCGGGTTTCTTTGTGTACCGGCGCGTTCCAGACCGCTGTTGCCGCTCTTCCCGGCGTGCGCGCGACAGCATGCTCCGATACGCATTTTCTCGACGAGATGTACAGCATATGGCCCATCACGCGCGCGGGCTTGAGTCACGTCGTGTCTGTCAACATGATAGGCGCGGGCCCGGGATTGCTGCAGTTTTACGACCAGAAGCCGGTTGCGGGCCGGGGATTGCGGGAAACCGACCGGATTCCAATCCTGACCGATGGCGGGCGCGTCAAACGCACGGCGCCCATCAATGTCCTGATCAACGCGGAAGCAGTCCGTGCCTTTGGATTTGCCTCGCCGCAGGCCGCTGTCGGGCAAATATTGTACAATAAAGTTGGCTCTCCCATCCCAGTCCTCATTGTGGGCGTGGTGCCGGATTTCGCGATGTACAGCCCAGAGAAGAAGATCGAGCCTGTCGCCTATTTTTATTTCATGCAGGATTTCATCATTCACATAAAGCTTGCGGGCCACGACATCCCGGAAACCTTGGCGGCCATCGACGCCGCCTGGAACCGGACGGGGCCGCAAGGCCCGATCCAGCGCACTTTCGTGAACAGCTATGTCGAGAATTTGAATCTCTCGCTGTTGCGCCAAGGCCAAGCCTTCACGGGTTTCGCCGGTGTCGCCGTTCTTCTGGGATGCCTGGGACTGTTCGGCCTTGCCGTGTCCGCCACCCTGCGGCGAACCAAGGAAATCGGCATCCGCAAGGCGATGGGCGCCAGCACGGCGGACGTGACGCGATTACTGCTCTGGCAATTCGCCAAGCCGTTGCTCTGGGCCAACGCCATCGCCTGGCCGGTTGCCTGGTGGCTGATGCGCCGCTGGCTTGCCGGTTTCGCTTCTCATGTGGATCTTCAGATCTGGCCGTTCGCCGCGGCGACGCTCCTCACCCTGACGGTCGCGCTTCTGACGGTGCTGGGCCAGGTTCTGATTGCGGCGCGGCGGCGGCCGGTGTTGGCCTTGCGCTATGAATGATCCTTACAGCTTGCTCATAATCTCGTAAGACCTGAGCCGGGCGGCGTGGTCGTAGATCTGGCCGGTGACCATCAGTTCGTCGGGCTTGTGTTGGGCGATGAAGGTTTCCAGCCCGGCCTTCACGGTTTCGGGCGATCCCACCTGGGCCAGGGACAGGACGCTCTTCAGCATCGCCGCGATGCGCGGGTCGGTGAAGTAACAGCGGACCAGGATTGCCGGTGCGCAGATTCACGAACGCCTGCTGCAAGGATGTGAAGAGGAATTTGGCTTCCGCGTCGGTGTTGGCCGCCACCACATTCACGCCCAGCATCACATGCGGCCTGTCGAGGAAAGGCGAAGGGCGGAACTGGGCGCGGTAGATCTCCAGCGCCTGGGTCAATTGCTCGGGCGCGAAATGGGACGCGAAGGCGTAAGGCAGCCCCAGGGCGGCTGCGAGTTGCGCCCCGTAAAGGCTGGAGCCCAGCATCCACACCGGCACCTTGCTGCCCTGGCCGGGAACCGCGCGCACGGGCTGGCCGGGGCGGGGATCGCCCAGATAGGCGATCAGCTCCAGCACATCCTGGGGGAAATTCTCGATGTCGCCGTTCAAGGTCCGGCGCAGCGCCAGCGCGGTGCGCTGGTCGGTGCCGGGCGCTCGGCCCACGCCCAGGTCGATGCGGCCGGGAAAAAGCGCCTCCAATGTGCCGAACTGCTCGGCGATCACCAGCGGCGCGTGGTTGGGCAGCATGATGCCGCCCGCGCCGACGCGGATGGTCCTGGTGCCGCCCGCGATATGGGCGATCACCACGCCGGTGGCGGCGCTGGCGATGCCGGGCATGTTGTGATGCTCCGCCACCCAATAGCGGCGAAAGCCCCAGGCCTCGGCGTGGCGCGCCAGATCCAGGCTGTTCTTCAAGGCCAGCGACGCGTCGCCGCCCTGGATGATGGGAGAAAGATCGAGAACCGACAGGGGAACCGAAAGCACGAACACCGCCTCGCAAAAATCCCATGATGCGCGAGAGGCCGGCGCATCGTCCAGTCAGGCGGCTTGGGTCTGGGACAGATAGCGGCGCCGGCCGATTGCTTTCATCGTGCCATAGGAGGCGAAAGACAGGATCGTCTTGCTGGCGATGCCCCAGATGGTCATCGCCGTGCCCCAGGCGGTCACGCTGAGAGTAAAGGCCAGGACCAGGTTCAGCGCGGCGGAAAAGAACATCAGGCCCGCCCAGACATAGCCGAATCCGATCGCCAGGTCCGGCACGATTTCCAGCGCGCGGGCGGGCAGATAACGGTTCATCCAGCCGCGCTTGAGCATCGCCGCGCCCACCGCCAGATAGATCAGGCTGGGCTTGAGCATCACAAAAACGGGATTGCTGGTGATCAGGGTGGCGCTGCCGGACGCGATCACCACCACCAGGCTGATCCATTGCAAGGCGTCCACGGCTTTTTTGCGAAGAAGCTGCCAGCCGATCTGGGCCATGGCCACCGCCACGCCCAGGATCACGGCGAGGACGATATCGCCGGTGATCGCATACACGCCGAAGAACAGGATGGTGGAAGCCAGATCCATCAGCAGCATGCGGGCGGTGGGCAGAAACGATCTCACGACATCGCTCCGTGATAGGCGTCCGGCCGCCTCACATGGAAACGCCGGCGCAGCGCGTCAAGGGACTGCGGCAGCATCGCTTCCCAATCCATGTCGGTGAACCAGACCGCCTTGCGGCCATGCCGCCAGGCCTCGATCACCGCCTTGCGCTGGGCGCCGTTTTCCAGCCGCGCAAAGCCCATCAACACGATCAGCGCCATGCCCAGATTGCCGGTGTGGGAATACAGGAAGGCCAGAAGGCACAATTCGCCCAAAGGATCGCGGCCATAGCCGGTGAGGGCATGAGTCAGGTCGTGCATGTCCCGCATGCGGTCCCGAAAAAGAGCCACCTCTGCCGGCACGGGTTCGTTGCGCGTGGCCTGGGACGGCGCCACCAGTCCTTCGGGCGACAGGTTTTCCGCGGCCATGAAGCGGTGATATGCGCGGCCGAGGCTGCCTTCCGGCAGTGCGGCGAGAGCGGCGCTATCCGAAAGGGTGGCGAACAGGTTGCGCCGTTCGGCCAGGATGCGGGCACCCATCGCGCTTTGCCGGAAGCGGTTGAAATGGGTGATGCCGGAGCGGCCGCGCATGGCGCGCAGGATCACAAAAACCTCTTCGGTCGCGTCCGGGTTTGCCATCAGGCGCCGGACGGCCTTGACGGCTTCCAGCGGGCGGAGCCGAGTGTCGATTGCGGTTTGGGCGGTCATGGAACGATCCTTGATCGAACGGGCGTATCCTGTATTTTACCTACAGAATTGTCAATAGTGAGTTTGAAATGGCGGGTGGGGAGAAAATTCCGAACAACAACAGACGGATAAGGCGAACGCCGGCGGAGGCCCGCCGCCTGATCCTGGAAGCGGCCGAAGCCGACATGGCACGCAGCGGGCCGGCCGGGCTCCGGCTGGAAGCCGTGGCCAAGGCGGCGGGTGTGTCCCATCCCACGGTGCTGCACCATTTCGGCAGCCGGGAAGGCTTGATCCGGGCCGTCAGCCTGAAGACCGTCCACGAATTGAAAGCAACCTTGCTCAGGGTGATGGACACGACCCCCGCCACCGGTCCCGCCGCGGTCGGCGCCACCTTCGCGGCTTATCGCGATGGCCTGGCGCAGCGCATGATCTGGCTGTTGCAAAGTCAGGGCGGCAGCGTCGTTCCGATGTCCGAAGGCGGGCTGCCCACCTTCGACGAATTGGTGGAGGCGCTGCATGGCGTGCGCCAGCGCATTGCCGGACCGGATGCGCAACTCGACATCGCCGATACGCGCCGGGTGGTGCACCTGACCACCATCGCCGCGTTCGGCGACGCGCTGCTGGGGCCCAGATTGCGCCGCGCGATGGACGCGGCCGCGGAAACGGCCCAGCGCGAACGCTTCGAGAATTGGTTCGGCGATCTTCTGGCGCTCTACATGTCGCGCCGGAATTGAATCTTAGCGCTCGCGCGGCTTGCTTGCGATCAAGGGATCGTCGAGCAGGAAGTTGACCAAATTCACGGTCAGAAGAAAGAGCACGGCGATGAAAGGTCCGAAGGACCAAGAGCTGTTGTATTCCCACACCGGCAGGGCGGCGACCAGCGCCAGCGCGAGAAGGATGAGGAATTTGCGGTACATGGACTTCAAGCCTGAAAAAAGATTCCCGACAACGCGAAATCAGCGCCTCTGACCGCGCTTGTCCAACAGGTTCGGAGGTTAACCCTACCGGCGCGGCGCGCCGCCGAGGCTAGGCCGGAAACTCGAGTGTTTTTGCGACAAATTCGGTGGCGGGTTCCCGTCGCCTGCCGCTCCGTCAACCTTGAACCGGGTGGAGCGCCCTTATAGCCTTTGCTGCAGACAATGCCCGCTCGGGGGAGCAGGGCATTTGCCGGTACAAGGTGCCGCTTCCCTGTTTTGCTTTCAGCGTGCGCGTTTGAGCAACAACTCCAAGGGAGAACGAGAATGATTCATCGCATTCGAGAAGAGGTGAAGGACGACCTGCTCAGCCGCGGCTATTCCCGCCGCCAGATGATGCGGGCCGCCATGATATTCGGCGGCGGCGCGACCGCGCTGACCTTAAGTCCGGAAATGGCTTTCGCGCAGGGCCGGCAAGCCGCCAAGGTCCGCATCGGCCAGAATGAATGCTGGACCGGTCCCATGGCGGGAGGCGCGAGGGCCGCCGCCGCCGCCATCGCGGTCTCCAACCGCTATTCGCCCAATGACGAGCATGGCCAACTGGTCCGGGCGATCGCCGCGATCGAGAAAGTGCCGGAAGATCACATCATGACCTGGCCGGGCTCGAACGAAGCCCTGGCCCGTTCGGTGGTGGCGTTCTGCTCGCCGGCCAGGAGCCTGGTGCAGGCCGATCCCACCTACGAGACGTCGGGGCGCGCCGCCAAATTCCTCAACGTGCCGATCAAGAATGTGCCGCTGAAGGCGGACTACAGTCACGACCTGCGCGCCATGTCCACCACGGACGGCAATGCCGGCGTGATCTATGTCTGCAATCCCAACAATCCCACCGGCACGATGACGGCGAATTCGGAGATCGAATGGCTGGTGAACAACAAGCCCCAAGGCTCCATCGTGGTGATCGACGAGGCCTATATCCATTGGACCCGTGATTATCCCAACAACACGCTTTCGCATCTGGCGGCTGAGGGCAAGGATGTGCTGGTCATGCGCACCTTCTCCAAGATCTTCGGCATGGCCGGGATGCGGATCGGCTACACGATGGGCCGCCCGGAACTTCTGGCGAAGTTGAGGCTCCATGACGGCGGCAGCCTGTCGAACCAGCTGCCGATCCCGTCGGCGGCCTGCGCGGTGGCCAGCATCACCGACACCGCCTCGATCGCGGCGCGGCGCAAGACCCTGATGGAAAACCGCGCCATGACGGTGGATTTTCTCACCAAGCGCGGCTTGAAGCTGATCGGTCCCAGCGAGGCCAACATGCTGATGATCGACTGGAAGACCAAATCGTCCAAGGAGATGCAGGAAGCGTTCCGCAACCAGGGCGTTCAGATCGCCCGCGTCTTCCCCACCTGGCCGACCGTGTCGCGTATCTCGATCGGCTCGAAGGAGGACATGGAAGGCTTCTTCGCCGCCTTCAACAAGGTGGTGTCGGCTTAAAGAGCCGCACCGGAAAACACGCAAATAAGCCCTTCGGTGACGAAGGGCTTATTTTTTGCGCCAGACGCTGGCGAGCCAGGGCTGGCGTTCGCGGGGAAGCCCGTCCGGGCGGTAGTAGTGGCGGATCTCTTCGAAGCCCGCCGCGGTCAGGAAGGCGCGCCAGGCGGCCAGATCGTGATAGACGCAATAGCGCCCGTTGAACCAGCCCTCTTCATTCTGGCCGCGCGGATTGGAGCTGAACAGCACCCCGCGCGGCTTCAGCGCGGCATGAAACTGCTTCAGCACCCGCGGCAATTCGCTGGAAGGAATATGAAACAGGCTGGCATTGGCGAAGACGCCGTCGAAGCGGTCCCTCGGAAGATCGAGGTGCAGAAAATCCTGTTGCCAGACTTGCGCACC
>JAFKFF010000365.1:3604-8467 GCA_017307315.1 Alphaproteobacteria bacterium | reverse complement strand
AACGCGCTGCCTAGGGGCGATCCCCCGTGCCAGGCGGGGGACCGGAAAGGCCTTCGGTCTTTCCGGAAACGGGCGGGCTTTAGGGGCCAAACGCCCGAAAAGTCAAATTTCCCAGGGTTCCTAGGACTTCAACCCCAGTTTCTCCGCCAGATAGACGAAGCTCAGGCCCCACATTTCGGCGGCCTGCTTGTGGTCGGCGGCGGCGGAATGGCCGCCATCTGTGTTCTCGAAGAACAGGACTTCATGGCCCTGCTCTTCCATCCTTGCCGCCATCTTGCGGGCATGGACCGGCGTCCCCCGGTCGTCGCTGGTGGCGGTGACGAAGAAGACCGGCGGGTATTTCACGCCCTTTTTCACATTCTGGTACGGCGAATAGCGTTCAATATAGGCGCGCTCGTCCGGCTTGGCGGGATCGCCATATTCGCCCTCCCAGGACGCGCCCGCGCCGATATGGGTGTAGGCCAGCATGTCGATCAAGGGCACCTGGCAGACCACCGCGCCGAACAGTTCGGGATGCTGCACCATCACGGTGGAAACCAGCAGACCGCCATTGGAGCCGCCCATGATGCCAAGCTGCTTGGGCGTGGTGAGCCCGCGCTTCTCCAGATCCTGGGCCACCGCCGCGAAATCGTCGAAGGCGCGCTGGCGATTTTCCTTCACCGCGGCCTCGTGCCAGGCCGGGCCGAATTCACCGCCGCCGCGGATATTGGCAACGACATAGATGCCGCCCTTGGTGAGCCAGAGCCGCCCGAAATTGGCGGAATAGCCCGGCGTCAGCGAAACCTCGAACCCGCCATAACCGTACAGCACCGTCGGCGCCGGCCCGTTCAATTGCCTTGGGCGCGTCACGAAATACGGAACCTTGGTGCCGTCTTTCGATGTCGCCTCGAATTGCTCGGTGACAAGGTTCCCGGCGTCGAAGCGCGCGGGCAGAGATTTGATCGGCCGCGGCGAATCCTCGCCATCAGTCGCGAACACGGTGGGTGGCGTCAGGTAACTCTGAAAGCTGAACATCGCTTCGGGCCCGAAATCATTGACCGAAGCGACATCCGCCGCGCCGCCGCGCGGCAGGATCACGTTGCGATCGACCCAGCCGCCGCGCTCATGCTTGAAGAAATGCACCGTGCTGATGACGTTGCTGGCGATGGCGGCATAGATGCCGTCGCGGCCCACCGCCACGCTTTCCACGCTGTCGCGGGGCTGGGGTGCGTACAGAATCTGTGTTTCACCGTCGCGGAAAAGCACCAGCGAGCCTTTGCCGAATTTCTCCTTGCTGGCGGGATCGGTGTAATCCTTGCGCAAGGTGGCGACCCAGGCGGAATTGATCCGCCCTTTCAAATCCGCGAACAGCGGCAAGGGCAGCTTGGTCACTGATGCCTTGGCGGCATCCACGGCATAATATTCATTTTCGAAAAAGCTGACCGCGCGGATCACGATCCCGACATCGCCGTCCTTGGTGTGGAAGGTCGCGGGCGCAATCTGCACATCGGCCACCTTGCCTTCATAGAGCGTCTTCGCGGCGGAGACCGGCGTGCCCCGCTTCCACAATTTGGCGATACGGGCATAGCCGGAATTGGTCAGGCTGCCCTTGCCGAAATCGGTCGAGAACAGGATCGTGTCGTCATCGAGATAGGCGGCATCGCTCTTGGCTTCCTTGAGCGAGAAGCCGTCCGTGGCCATCTTTTTGGCCTTCAAATCATATTCGCGCAGCACCACCGCATCGCCGCCGCCGCGCGACAGCCGGATCAGGCAGCGCGTTTCCTTCGGCGCGCATTCGGCGCCTTCGAACACCCAATTTTCCTTTTCCGTCTTCGCCAGGGCATCGACATCGAGCAGGATTTCCCATTGCGGGCTGGGGTTGGCGTAATCGGCGATGGTAGCGCGCCGCCACAGGCCCTTGGGATTTTTCGCGTCCTGCCAGAAATTATAGACATGGCCATGACGTAGACTGCCGGACGGAATGCGGTCCGGCGCATCCATCACTTCCAGAATGCTGTCGTAATTCTTTTGATAGCGGGGATCGGCTTTCAGCACCCCCAAGGATTTCTTGTTCTGCTCCGCCACCCAGGCCAGCGGCTTGGCCCCATGCACATCTTCCAGCCAGACATAGGGATCGTCGGATGTGGCGGCGGTCACGGCAGGAACTCCCAGGCTGGCGCAGGCGATAAGCGCCAGGAACGGCAGACACAGGCGTGGCGACATGTCGGCTCCCGGACGCGGCATGCCAGCTTGGCGAATTTTGCCGCGGTTGGGCAATGGCAAAAACCATGGCCGCCCCCTATAAGGCGGCCATGACCCCCTTCCGCAAAATGCAGGGCCTCGGCAACGATTTCGTCGTGTTCGATGTGCGGAAAAACCCGATTCCGATGACGGCTTCGCGGGCGCGCGCCATCGCCGACCGGCATTTCGGCGTCGGGTGCGACACCTTGGTGCTGATCGCGCCGGGCGCGGGCGAAGTCGATGCGATCCTGCGCTTCTTCAACGCCGATGGCGGGGAAGTGGAATCCTGCGGCAACGCCACCCGCTGCGTCGGGCGTTTCTTGATGGACGAAAGCGGACTGTCCCAGGTCACGCTGGACAGCAAGGGGGGGCGGCTGGTCTGCGCCGATGCCGGAAACGGGCTGGTGACGGTCGATCTGGGCGTTCCGGGACTGGACTGGCGGGACATTCCGGTGACCCATGCCGTCGACACCAATGAATTTTCCATTCCTCTGGAGAAAGGCGCGGTCAGCGCCGCCGCCGTCCTGATGGGCAATCCCCATTGCATCCTCTTCGTGGACGATGCGGAACGGGCGCCCGTGACCGAACAGGGTCCGAAGCTGGAAACCCACGCCTTCTTCCCCACCCGCATCAATGTGGAATTCGCGCAAGTGAAAGATCCCGGCCATATCCGCATGCGGGTGTGGGAGCGCGGGGTTGGCGTGACCCTGGCCTGCGGCACCGGTGCCTCAGCCACCGCCGTCGCCGCCGCGCGACGGGGCCTCACCGGCCGCAAGGTCGAGGTGGAACTTGACGGCGGGAAACTGCACCTGGAATGGCGCGAGAGCGACGGCCATGTCCTGATGACCGGCCCCGGTGTTACGGTGTTCGAGGGCCAGATCGACCTGGATCGCTATGGCGATTGACGTCGTCACTTTCGGCTGCCGTCTCAACGCCTATGAGAGCGAGGCGATCAAGACGCGCGCGGCGGAAGCGCAATTGCAGAATGCCGTGGTGGTGAATACCTGCGCGGTGACCGCCGAAGCGGTGCGCCAGTCGCGCCAGGCGATCCGCAAATTGAAGCGCGAACATCCTCAAACCCGCATCATCGTTACCGGATGCGCCGCCCAGACCGAGCCGGATACCTATGCCGCCATGCCGGAAGTGGATGCCGTGTTGGGCAATCAGGAGAAACTCACCGCCGCGGCCTATGCCGATTTCGGCCAGGGTGCATCGGAGCGGGTGCGGGTCAACGACATCATGAGCGTGCGCGAAACCGCGCCCCAGATGGTGGATCATTTCGAAGGTCGGGCGCGGGCCTTTCTGCAGGTGCAGACCGGCTGCGACCATCGCTGCACTTTCTGCATCATTCCCTATGGCAGGGGCAATTCGCGCTCCGTGCCGATGGGCGCGGTGGTGGAGGAAGCGCGGCGCCTGGCCGCCAACGGTTTCGCCGAGATCGTGCTGACCGGCGTCGACCTCACCTCTTATGGCGGCGACCTGCCGGGAACCCCCAGCCTGGGGCAACTGGTTTCCAAAATCCTGAAGCTGGTTCCGGGGGTGCGCCGTCTCCGGCTCTCCTCCATCGATTCCATCGAGGCCGACGACGCCCTGATGCGAGCCATCGCGGAGGAAGAGCGGCTGATGCCGCATTTTCACCTGTCCGCCCAGTCCGGCGACGATCTGATCCTCAAGCGCATGAAGCGCCGCCACAGCCGCGCCGACACCATCGCTTTTTGCGCGGCGGTGCGGCGCCTTCGCCCCGATGCCGCCTTCGGCGCCGACCTCATCACCGGCTTTCCCACGGAAAGCGAAGAGATGTTCCAGAACAGCCTGCGGTTGATCGACGATGCCGGCCTTACCCAACTGCACGTCTTTCCCTTTTCCCCGCGCCAGGGCACGCCCGCCGCGCGCATGCCCCAACTGGGGGCGGCTGTCGCCCGCGAACGGGGCGCGCGCCTGCGCGCCAAGGGCGAGGCCGCCCGCACCGCGCATTTTGAGGCTCTCATGGGCAGCCGCCGCTCCGTGCTGGTGGAAAAGCCGGGCTTCGGCCATAGCGAGTGTTTCGCGCCGGTCGCCCTCGAAACCGTCGCGATGCCGGGCCATATCGTTCCGGTGATCGTCACCGGCCACAAAGAGGGCCGGCTCACCGCCAGGATCGAGCAAGCCGCCGCATGAGAACCTTCGGAGAAGCCCCGCCGGAAGAGACCGGCCTGTTCGCGCGCCTGAAGAACGGGCTGGCCAAATCCAGCGCCGGGCTGGCCGGCAGCATCACCGGCCTCTTCACCAAGAAGAAGCTGGATGCGGAAACCGTGGCGGGCCTGGAAGAAGCGCTGATCCGGGCCGACATGGGCGCGGTCGAGGCCAAGCGCCTGGCGGGAGCGGTGGCGAAGAACCGCTACGACAGCGAGATCACCGACGCGGAGGTGCGCGCCATCCTGGCCCGGGAAATCGCGGAAACCTTAAAGCCCCTGGAACGGCCGCTGGTCATCGATGCGGACAAAAAGCCTTTCGTGATCCTGGTGGCCGGCGTCAACGGCACCGGCAAGACCACCACCATCGGCAAGCTGGCGCGCCGGCTGGCGGGCGAAGGCAAGAGAGTGGTCCTGGCGGCGGGCGACACCTTCCGCGCCGCGGCCATCGAGCAGCTTGGCGTCTGGGCCG
>JAFKFF010000365.1:0-3545 GCA_017307315.1 Alphaproteobacteria bacterium | reverse complement strand
GGTGCGGGCTTCGTCTCCGGCAAGGCGGGCGGCGACGCCGCCGGTCTCGCCTTCGAGGCGCTGGAAAAAGCGCAGACGGAAAATGCCGACATTCTTCTCATCGATACCGCGGGACGGCTCTCCAACAAAACCGGATTGATGGCCGAGTTGGAGAAAATCGCGCGCGTGATCAAGAAGCGCGATGCGAGCGCGCCGCATGCGGTGCTGCTCGTGCTCGACGCGACGACGGGACAGAATGTGCTCACCCAGGTCGAAGCGTTCGGCAAGGCGGTGCCGCTGACGGGGTTGATCATGACCAAGCTCGACGGCACCGCGAAGGGCGGCATTCTGGTGGCGCTGGCCACCCGCTCCAGGCTTCCGGTGCATTTCATCGGGGTGGGGGAAGGCGAGGCCGATCTGCAGGTTTTCCGGGCCGAGAGTTTCGCTCAAGCCCTTATAGGGACACCATGAATCCGCAACTCCGGCGCCTCGCACTGGACCTCGGCCCCCTGGTCCTTTTCTTCGCCGCCTTCCGCTTCGCCGGCATCTTCACGGCGACCGGCGTCTTCATGGTCGCGGTGCTGATCTCGCTGGCGATCGGATGGCATCTGGAGAAAAAACTTTCTCCCATTCCGCTTTTCACCGCCATTCTGGTGACGGTGTTCGGCGGGCTGACGCTCTATCTGCACAACGACATTTTCATCAAGGTGAAGCTCACCATCCTCTATGTGATCTTCGGCGTCACCTTGCTGGCCGGCCTGCGCTTCAATCGCATTTTTATCAAATATGTTTTCGCCGAAGCCTTCGAGCTGACCGAGAAAGGATGGCGCGGCCTGACATGGCGCTGGGGAATTTTCTTCCTCTCGCTCGCGGTCCTCAACGAGATCGTGTGGCGCAACACCTCGACCGCGACATGGGTGTCCTTCAAGGTCTGGGGGATCATGAGCCTGATATTTTTGTTCGCGCTGGCACAGACCCCGTTCCTGCTCAAGCATCACCCCAATCCGGAACAATAAACTTCACGCTCTGTTCACGGACGATCCGGCGCAACGGATGTGCCGGCGCGTTGCGGACATACAACGCTTTGTGTCTTTCCGGGACTTGGCAATGCGATAACTAAAATTTCCCGCTGCGGCATCGTGAAAAGCAAGGAAACAAAATATCGCCCGGCAAAAAAATGCGATGGACTCGCCCGCGCAAATTCTTTTTAAGACTGGCGCACCCGCGCACATTCCTGTTTAGTGCGCGTCTCACCTTCGGTCTGGCATTTGCCTTCGCTGCGATCCGATTGCCGTCCGCGTTGATCTTGGGGGTTCTTGAATGTTGAAGGGTCAGCGCAAGGCGAACGGAGGCTTCGAACTTTCAGAAGCACCGTCGCACCTGATCCGCCGCTGCCAGCAATTCTATGGCGACCTTTATGCGCGCGAGGCGGGATCGCGCGAACTGACCAAGCAGCAATTCACCCTTCTCTGTGCGCTGGAGCACAATGACGGCGCCAGCCAGACCACCCTGGTGGAGATCACCGGCATCGACCGTTCCACCCTGGCGGAGATGGTGCGCCGGATGCTGGAGCGCGGCCTGCTCTCGCGCGAGCGCACCGAGGAAGACCAGCGCGCCAATGCCGTGGCGATCTCGGCCGCCGGGCGCAAAGCCCTGCGTGCGGCGCGCAATGCCGCCGACCGGGCGGAACGGGCCCTGCTCGATGCGCTGCCCGCGCCGGAGCGGCTGAAATTCGTGAAGTCCTTGTCCCAGATCGCTTCCGCCGCCGAGGCCTATGCCGCCAATGGGGCCGCCAAGGCGCACAAGGCGGCCCGCAGGGGCGGCAAACGCATCTAGCTGCTGAGGCAGTTCAAATCCGGATATCGATCATCGCGCCGGGACGGGCGATTGGCCCGGGCGCTTTCGCCGCGACCGGAGCTTCGGGCGCAGCGGCCACCTGCCTTAGCGGCAAGGGCGCGAAACCGTCGCTTTTCTCCAGCGTTGCGGCGAAGGCCGTCGCCGGGCCAGGCGGGGCCTTGGCAAGCGGCGGCTGCTGGCTCGCCAGAAGGGTCTGGGCACTGATCTGCATGCCCGCACCTTAGAAAAACGAGGTTAGCAAAAGGTTGCGCCGCCTAAGATGCTTGTCTGGCTTTCTCAATCTCAGGGAGTAGCTGATCCCGCATTGCGGCTGCGGTGAGTTGCCCCACCAGCTTGAAGCGGACGATGCCCTTGCCGTCCACCACATAGGTTTCCGGCACGCCATAGACGCCCCAGTTGATGCCCGCGGTGCCATGGGTGTCGGCGACGATCCGCGAGAAGGGATTGCCATGCTCGTTGAGAAAGGCGCGGCCCGCGCCCGGCTGGCGCTCCTCGTAATCGATGCCATAGATGATGATGCCGGGCATCTTGGACAATTCCATCAGCTGCGCGCTTTCCAGCCGGCACGGCACGCACCAGCTGGCGAAGAAATTGACCACCGTGACATGCCCCGCGGCGAGATCGGCGCGGGTGAAGCCGGGCGTGGCGTCGTCGATCGCGGCCAGTTCGAAATCCGGCGCGGGCTTGTTGATCAGCGCCGAGGGCAACAGGTCCGGCGAGCCTTGCCACAGGCTGTGGAACAGAAATCCCGCCAGCACCAGAAACCCCGCCACCGGCACGGCGTAGAGCCAGCGTTTCATGAATTGTCCCGTTCCAGTTCCGCGAGCTTCCTCTTGGCGGCGCGCCAGGCGGCCCAGCTTTGCCAGGTCACGGCGACAAGGGCGAGAAGCGAAACCCCATAAGCCGGCCAGATGAAGGCGGCATAACCGCCCATCGCGAGAAAGCCGCTCATCCCGCCCTCTGCATCAGATTGCGGGCGCGGCGGTTGACGATCTCGGTGCGAATCCGGACCATCCAGAGCGCCGCGAACAAAAGCGTGTAGCCCAGGGCCATCGTCAACAGCGGCCACAGAAAGACGGATGCGATCTGGCCCGAGACGATGCTCTCGCCCTGATGCAGGGTGTTCCACCAATCGACCGAGAATTTGATGATGGGCAGATTGACCGCTCCGACCAGGGCCAGGATCGCGGCGGCGCGCGCGGCGCGGGCTTCATCCTCGATCGCGTTCCAGAGCGCGATGTAGCCCAGATAGAGAAATAGCAGCAGCAGGAAGCTGGTGAGGCGCGCGTCCCAGACCCAATAGGCGCCCCACATGGGCCGACCCCAGAGCGAGCCGGTGATCAGGCCCAGCGCCGTGAACACCGCGCCCAGCGGGGCGGCGGCGCGCGCGGCGGTATCGGCCAGAGGATGGCGCCACACCAGCGAAAAGAGCGAGGCCAGCGCGATCGCGCCATAGGCCAGTTCCGCCACGATGGCGGCGGGCACATGGACGAACATGATGGTGACGGTCATGCCCTGCTGGTAGTCGGGCGGCACATGGAACCCGAGCCAGAGCCCGGCTGTTAGCGCGAGGGCGGCGGCGCCTGAAACCCAGGGCAGCAGCGCCCCGGACAGGCCCATGAAGACGGCGGGATTGGCATAGCGGAACATGGAGCTGATTTAGCCTGTTTTGCCGGAGCTTTCCCAGGCAAAGTGGACGGCGGGTTGCC
>JAFKFF010000364.1 GCA_017307315.1 Alphaproteobacteria bacterium | reverse complement strand
CCCGCCGTCACCAGCACGTCATGGCCGGTGGCGATGGCCGCCCCCACGCCATACTGCCATTCGAAGCGCACCGCGACATAGATCGCGATCATGATGATGGCGAGCACGGTCGCTTTCACGCCGTCGCCCAGCAATTCCTGGCTGACCTTGGGGCCGACCACCGAGGTGTTGCGGATGGTGAATTCGTTGCCCAGCTTGGTCTTGATCGCCTGCACCACGCGCTGGTCGGCGACATTCTGGTCCTGGCCGGCCTTGACCTGCTCGGGCTGGATGCGGATCAGGACGCAGCTGTTGGCCGGACGGTCGCATTCGCCGCCGCCGTAGAATTGCAACTGGGACTCGCCGAAGCCCAGCGTGTTGATCTCCTCGCGCAGGGGCCCGATATCCACCGTCTGGGCCGACTTCACTTCCATCAGAACGCCGCCGGTGAAATCGATGCCCAGGTTGAAGCCATGCCAGGCGATCGAGACGATCGAGATCAGCAGCAAAATTCCATCGATGGCGAAGGCGATGTAGCGCAGGCCGACAAAATCGACATGCGTGGACTCAGGGATGAAGCGCAGCAACGGCATGGCGGACTTTCAGGCAAAGGGACGATGGTGGGGCAACTTATAGGCCCCGGGGCCCTGGAACAAGCATGTCAAAGGCCGGAAATCATTGATCTTTTTTCCGGACCGGGCCTGTTTGCGCCTTCAAACGGCTGTCGGCCGCCGGCCGACGGGACTATCCTTCGGCGGGGGAGGATGAAGAATGCACCATTTCGCGGGCACGATCGCGGCGGCGGCGCTTCTGGGCCTGGGGGCCACGGCCCACGCGCAGTCCGGAGGAACGGACCAGGCCGGCGCGCCCTCGCCAGCCGCGCCCTCGCCTGCTGCGCCCTCGCCCGCTGCGAAAGTCATCGACAACGATCAGGTCACGGTCTGGGATATCACGTTGAAACCCGGCCAGCAGGGTCCCGTCACGCCCAAGGATCAGGACGCGGTGATCCTTTATCTGGAAGGCGGCACGCTCGAAAGCGAAGGCGTCACCGGCAAATCCACCGCTACCCGCCGGTTCGGCGACGCCGTCTTCGTTCCCAAGGGCAGCAACATCCGCGAGAAGCTGACCGAAGGCGGCCCGGCGCATGAGGTGGTGGTGTGGCTGAAGGACAAAAAGCCCAGGACCATCGCCAACCCCACGAAATATCCCACCGCATGGCCGCGCCCGGGCGCGGTCAAAAGCCTGGAGAATGACCGGGTGATCGCCTGGCACTACAGCTGGATCGAGGGCCGGCCGGCGCCGATGCATTTTCACATCCATCAGCAGGTGATCGGCGAGCGCTATGACGGCGCGATCAAGACCGTCACCGAAGACGGCAAGACCAGCCAGCGCCCGGTTGAAGCGGGCCATATCGGCTTCACCGAGCCCGGCGCTTTGCATTCCGAGGCATGGGGCGCGGGCAAGGTCAGCGCGGTCATTCTCGAACTGAAATAAAGGCCGGAGTGTCCCCTTCGACAAGCTCACGGTGCGCCAAATCCTCATCCTGAGCTTGTCGAAGGATGAGCTTCAGTGATCCGTGCGGCACCGATAACGCAATGACGTCCGCGCTTCTGCGTCCGGCCGCGCGACCCAAATACAGGAGCGACGGCCAGCAAAAGTGGGACGAGCGCAGCGAGGAGCGGTTTTGCGTCCGGCCGCGCGACCAAAAAAAATCAATGATCGCGGTGATGGCCGCGGCCACGGACATGATTGAAGCCGTTGGCGGCGTCGCGCCGGAAATGACGGTCATTGTCGCGGTGCCAGACCCGGTCGCGGCCCGAATACCAGAAATAGCCGTCATTGCCCCAATAGCCGTCGTTGAAGGGGCCGTAATAGCCGTCATAATATCCGTCGTAATAACCCGTGCCGACGGCGACTCCGACCCGCTGACGCGAGGCGCATCCCGAAATCACCAGAAGCGCCAGCAGCGGCAGAATAATCTTGCGCATGGGGAAGTTCCTTTTCGCCTCATGACGGAAACGCAATACTGCCCACCCGGATGCCAAAAGAGGTGACTTACCGGTGCAACCATCCTAGTTTATAAGCGTTCTAAATACCATTTTCCCCCAATTACGCGAGGTTCACATGGCCAAAGACAGCAAGCCCGCCAAATCCAAAACCGCCTCCCGGCTTTCCACCCAGACCGACCTGTCCGGCAATGCCGTGCCGGAGATCGCCGATGCCTTGAACGGCTGCCTCGCCGACGCCTTCGCGCTGTTTCTCAAGACCAAGAATTTCCATTGGCACGTCTCAGGCCCGCATTTCCGCGACTATCATCTTCTGTTCGACGAGCAGGCGGCGGAAATCCTGGCCTCGACCGACGAACTGGCCGAGCGGGTGCGCAAGCTGGGCGCCAGGACGCTGCATTCCATCGGCGACATTTCCCGGCACCAGAGCATCAAGGACAATGACAAAGATTTCGTCACGCCCGCCGACATGCTCAAGGAGCTGATGGACGACAACAAGGCCGTCATCAAGGCGATGCGCGAGGCGCATGAGGTGGCGGACAAGCATGACGATGTCGCCACCGCCTCGATCCTGGAAAATTTCATCGACCAGGCCGAGAAGCGCAACTGGTTCCTGTTCGAGGCGAGCAGAGGGCAGTAGATTTCCCCCTCCGGCCTTCGCATCGCAAGCGCTGCTACGGCCACCTCCCCCGCCAGCGCTCCGCGTGCGGGGGAGGCGGGCCTGAATTGTTTCAACAAGCGCCTGCCTGGCGACCCCGTCAGCCTGCCGTTTCAGGGCTTGCCGCCGCCCCGGCCGCCTGCATCGTGCGGTCGGGCACGGCTTTGTGCAGGAAATACATCAGGCCCACCGACACCAGCAGGATCGCCATCACGATATAGCCCAGCCAGTTGAAGTGGCTGAGGCTGCCGTCCGGCTGCTCCACGATCACCCAGCCCGCGATGGCGGCGGAGATCGCGCCCGCGAATTGCTGCAGCGAGGCGTTGATGGCGTTGAAGGCACCCCGCTTGGTGACGTCCGGCACCGCCGAGATCAGCGCCTGGGACGGGATGATGCGCGAGAAGATGCCCACGAACATCACCACATTGATGATGATCACTTCGAACAACGGCGTGTGGCCGATATTGGTCCAGACCGCCACCATGACGAAGGAGACCAGGCTGCCCAGGCAGAAGGTATTGAACTTGCCGAAGCTGTCGCTGATCCGCCCGACCACGGGACCCACGAACACGGTGAACAGCCCCGTGACCAGATAGATGGTGGGCAGATGGCTGAACGCGATGCCGACATTGTTGACCATGAAGGCCGTGCCGAACGGCATCAGCATATAGCCGCCGGTCGGCAGCAGCATGACCAGGAAGAAGGCAAGACGATAGCGTTTCTCGGTCACGGTGTGGGCCAGGTGCGCGAAGGGGCTTCTTTCCTGGCGAAGCGCCAGATGGGCATTGACCGGCCGCATGCCGAACACGATCAAAAGGCCCACGGGCACGATCACGGCGATGATGGCCAGGAACGGCGCGTGCCAGTCCCAGTGATTGGCGAAATAAAGCGCGGTGGGCAGGCCCAGCACCTGGCTGGCGGCGAAGGCGGTCTGGATGAAGCCCATAACCCGGCCGCGCATTTCCAGGGGGAAGAGGTCGGTGGCGATGGCCAGCACCACCGAACCGATCACCCCGCCGAACAGGCCGGTGACGATGCGCGCCATCAGCAGCATGGGATAGGTGGCGGCGAGGCCGCACAGCAGCGTGCCCACCGTGAAGCCCGCATAGAAGAAAAGCAGCAGGCGCTTGCGATCGAAGCGGTCGGCGAAGCCGGCGGCCAGGAGGCCCGACACGGCGGCGCTGAAGGCGTAGGACGACACCACCCAACCGAATTGCTGCGGCGTGATGTGCAGCCTGGGCATCACCATCGCGCCCAAGGGCGAGACGATCATGAAGTCCAGGATGATGGTGAATTGCAGGAAGGCCAGAATCGCGATGACGAATTTCTGGTAGCGCGAGAAGCCGGGCCGGGTGGGTGTTGCCGTCGCGTCCATGATCGTTTCCGAACGTTAGAACTTTGGGCCGGCTCAACTAGCCGTTTGCGCTGTGGCCAGCAAGGGCGGGCCGCGCAGGGCCGCTCCATCTTTCCTCTTTAATTTGATCTGTCCCTTTCCCGCATCAGGTCGCAACGGCTTGGTTTTCGATAGAAGCCGCGAAACATCGCCCGGCGCGTTGAAAATCATGCAGCACACACAGGCTCACACAAGCTTTCTTCCCCCGTTGGGCGAAGCCCATAACGGGGGAAGATGTCTTCCGAAGGCTTGCCTGAGGAAGACAGTTGGGGGAATCAATCCAATGTCCTTCGGAACCGGGCGAGCGCGAGCGTGCCCGCGGCCAAGGTGAAGAGCAGCAGCGGCCAGACATCGGGCCAGATTTCGGCCGGCCCATTGTCCTTCAAAAGAATGCCGCGCACGATGCGCAGGAAATGCGTGGCGGGAAGCACCTCGCCGATCGCCTGCGCCCAGCTTGGCATGCCGGCGAAGGGAAAGGCGAAACCCGAGAGGAGAATGGCGGGCAGCAGGAAGAACAGCGTCATCTCCATCGCCTGCAGCTGGTTTTCCGCCAGGGTCGAGAAGGTGTAGCCCACCGCCAGGTTGGCGACGATATAGACCGCCAGCGCCAGCGAAAGCAGCCCCAGCGAACCGATCATGGGAACGGCGAAGACGTATTTCGCCACCAGCAGGATGATCGCGCTCTGCACCGCGCCGATTGCAATATTGGGCGCGATCTTGCCGATCATGATCTCCACCGGCGTCACCGGCATGGCGAGAAGGTTTTCATAAGTGCCCCGCTCGCGTTCGCGCGTCAGCGCCAGGCATGTCATCAGCACCATGGTCATGGTGAGGATCACCGCCAGAAGGCCGGGAATGATGCTGTAGCGGGTGTTGGATTCGGGG
>JAFKFF010000175.1 GCA_017307315.1 Alphaproteobacteria bacterium | reverse complement strand
TGTGATGCAGGCCCGAACCGTCATCGGTGTCGCCGATATACATGCCGGGGCGCTTTCGCACGGCATCCAGGCCCTTGAGGACCTTGATGCTGCTGGCGCCATATTCGTTGGTCACTTGATGCGCGGATTCAGACATCTACTTCACCATGATCGCAATGCCGGCCCCGGTCATGACGAGACCGGAACCCTTGTTGATGCGGCGGCGTGCCTTCACGCTCGCCATGAGGTTTTTCATTCTTGCTGCCGCGGCCGCATATCCCATCGTGATCGCCGGGATGAGAACCAGGGTCGCCGCCACCAGTTCCAGATAGCCGATGACGGTCAGGTGCTTCAGGTCGATGGCGACGGGCTGCAGCGCCACGAAGAAGGCTATTGCCTTGGGATTGGAGAGCGTGATCCCCAGCTGGGTGAGAAAGCCCCGGCTGGCGCTTTCCGGAACAACCTCGGCCCGGTCGTCGACTTTGGCGGTCCAGTATTTGTAGCCGAGGAAGATCAGATACAAGCCCCCGCCGAACTTCAGCAGAATCATCAGTTCAGCGGCCTCCTGCGCCACCAGCGCCAGACCGAATGCCGAAAGCGTCATCAAAATCAGATCGCCGGCCGTCACGCCCAGGCAGGCCGGCACCGTGGCGCGAAAACCCGATCCCAGCGCCCGCGCCACGATGGAAATGATGCCGGGGCCGGGCGTCGCGATGGCGATGGCATAGAGCAGACAATACAGCAGAAAACTGTGCAGTGGGATCATGCGCCCGCCTCACGGAAATGTCCGTCCTCGACCGCGAAGATCTGGGCGTGTGCGCCTTCGAACAGCGAGAGGTCGGTTCCCGTCATCCAGGCCTGGGCGCCAAGATCGGCAATCTCCTCGAACAGGGCCGCCCGGCGAAGGCGGTCGAGATGGGCCGCGATCTCGTCCAGAAGCAGCAGCGGCGCCAGGCCGTCGCGCGTCCGCGCCAGTTCGCGCGCGAAAGCCAGCACGATCGAGATCAACAGCGCTTTCTGCTCGCCGGTGGAACATTCGCGCGCATCGGCACGCTTTTGCGTGTGGCGGGTGGCGAGGTCGGCCAGATGCGGTCCGGCATGGGTGCGCCCGCTTTCGGCATCGCGGATGCGCGCGCGGCCAAGCGCGTCGCGCAGGGTTTCCGCTGTCTCGAAGACTTCGCCCGTGAGCGACAGGGACGCGGCGGGAAAGGCGCCGTCGCGCGCCGCCAAGGCTTGATTGAGGCGCAGGATCGCGGCATCGCGCGCGGCCGAAATGGCCGTGCCGGCTTCCGCCATTTCATTTTCCAGCCCGTCCAGCCAGGCCGGATCGCGGGGGCCGTATTTCAAAAGCCGGGCGCGCTCGCGCATCGCGGTTTCATAACGCGTGGCGGTACGGGCATGCCCGGCATCGAACCCCAGCACCAGCCGGTCCAGAAAGCGCCGGCGGCCCGACGCGCTTTCGATGAACAGCCGGTCCATGGCGGGCGTCAGCCACACCATCTGCACGATCTCGCCCAGCTCGGCAGAAGTCTTCGCGTCCGTGCCGTTGAGGCGTACTTGACGGCTGGAGGACTGCTCGGTCAGGCCGGTGCCGATCTCGTAATCGGTTTCGCCCCGCTTTACGGTCGCGGCGACCGCCCAAAGCGCTTCGGAGGGCTGCACCGGCCCGCGGCGGACATGCTCGGCCAGCTTGGCGCCGCGCAGGCCACGCCCGGGCGACAGGAGCGAGATGGCATCCAGGATGTTGGTCTTGCCCGCCCCGTTCGGGCCGGCCAGCACCACCGCACCGCCGGCCGTCGCCAGTTCGCCGGTGGGATAGGAACGGAAATTGGTCAGGCTGAGACGCGTCACCGCCAGCTTCGCCGGAATGGCGTAGGGATCGCCCGCAAGGCGCCTGTCGGCGGCGACGGTCAATCTCAGACCCTGAGCGGCATGAGGACGTAGAGCGTGCGCGCGTCCTCCGCATCTTCGATGATGGCGGGCGAGCCGGCGTCCGAAAGCAGGAAGCGGGCTTCCTTGCCTTCGATCTGGCCGGTGATGTCGAGCAGGTAGCGGGCGTTGAAACCGATCTCCAGTGCCGCCGCGCTATAGGTGGCGCCCACATCCTCGGTCGCAGTGCCCGATTCCGGATTGACCACCGAAAGGGTGACCTTGTCCTTGGCGATGTTGAGCTTCACCGCCCGGGTCTTGTCGGCGGAAATGGTGGAGACGCGGTCCACCGACTGCGAGAATTCCTTGGCTTCCAGCGCCAGCGCCTTGTCGTTGCCCGCCGGGATCACCCGTTCATAGGGCGGGAAATTGCCGTCGATCAGCTTGGAGGTGAGTTCCACGCCGTTGAAACCGAACTGGATCTTGGTGTCGGAGAGCGAAATCTCGATGGCGCCGTCGGCATCGTCCAAAAGCTTGCGCAATTCGCCCACCGTCTTGCGGGGCACGATCACGCCCGGGATTTGGGCGGCGCCATGGGGCAGTTCCAACTCGTAGCGGGCAAGGCGATGGCCGTCCGTCGCCACCGCACGCATCACCGGCGGCTTGGCGTCCTTGGCGGCATGCAGATAGATGCCGTTCAGATAATAACGGGTTTCCTCGGTCGAGATCGCGAATCGGGTCTTGTCGATCACGCGCTTCAGATCATCGGACGCCAGGCGGAACCGATGGGGCAGGGCGCCCGCCGTCATCTGGGGGAAATCCTCCTTGGGCAGGCAGGCGAGTTCGAAGCGCGAGTGCCCGGCAGAGACCGCCAGCCTTCCGCCCTCGCTGGAGAGCAATTCCACCTGCACCTGCGCCCCGTCCGGCAGCTTGCGGACGATGTCGTAGAGCATATGGGCGGGCGCGGTGGCCGCGCCGTTGCGCAGGATGTCGGCGGGAAGCGATTCCACGATCTCGATGTCCAGATCGGTGGCGGTGAGCTTCAAGGCGCTCTTGCCCGCGTCCAGCATCACATTGGACAGGATCGGGATGGTGTTGCGCCGCTCCACCACGCTCTGGACATGGGAAAGCGCCTTCAGGAATGCGCCGCGTTCGACATTGATCTTCATCGGTCTGATTTGCGCCTTCGAAGAAAGCGTCCCATCGCTGACAAGTGCCCGTTTCCGGACGGCGTTTCGGTGATCGAAAGGAGTCCGGAAAACCCCAAATTTCTTGTGTTTTGGAGCGAATGACGGTCGCCCCAAGGCGGCCCCAAGACTCAAGTGGCAGACCATACCAAAAGACCCCGAAAAGGGCAAAAAAAACGCCGGCAAAACCGGCGTTTTTTCGCTTCAAAACGGGCGTATTTTCCGGCTTTTCAGGGCCCCTAAAGCTCCCCCTTGCGCTGGAGCATCTGGCTGAGGAAATCCACCTCCTGCCGGAACAGGGGATCCTCGTCGATCAGGGCCTCGATGCGGCGGCAGGCATGCAGGACCGTGGTGTGGTCGCGGCCCCCGAAGCGGCGCCCGATCTCGGGCAGGGAGCGGGTGGTGAGCTTGCGCGAAAGATACATCGCCACCTGGCGGGGGCGGGCAACGCGCCTCGCCCGCTGCGGCGAATGGAAGTCCTTGACGTCGAGCTTGTAGAACTCCGCGGTCTTGCGCTGGATGTCCTCGATCGAGGTCTTGACGCCGGGCGCGCCGCGCAGGCCCACCGCTTCTTCCGCCGTTTCCAGGGTGATCGGCTTCTTGGTGAGGTCGGCATAGGTGGCGAGCTTGGTGAAGACGCCGATCATTTCGCGCGGCGACGCATCTTCCAGATCGGCGATGCGCTCCAGCACCACCTCCGGCAGCACCACGTCCGGCTTATGGCGGGCGAATTCGGCCGCGCGCGCCTTGAGAATGGCGAGACGCGTTTCGCGGTCCGGCTTGTCGAGAGCGATGCAGAGCCCGCCCGCCAGGCGCGACTTGACGTCGGCGCCCAGCCCTTCCAGCGCCTGCGGGGCGCGGTCGGCCGCGATCACTACCCGGCGCCTCAGATCGGCAAAGGCGTTGACCGTGTAGAGGAACTCCGACGCCGTGGCGGTCGAGCGGCAGATATGCTGCAAATCGTCGATGATCAGGACTTCGGCGGTGCGCAGCTCTTCCTTGAAGGCCAGCGTGTCCTTCCGGTAGAGCGCGCCCAGGAAGTGGCGCATGAAATCCTCGGCCCGAAGGAACAGGGTGCGCCGGCCGCGCTTGCGGAATTCCAGCGCCGCGGCGTTCAGCAGATGGGTTTTGCCGAAGCCGAAGCCGCCATGGATGAACAGAAGCGGGATGTCGCTCTGCTGGCCCTCGGCGAAGGCGCGCGCCGCGCCCAGGCCGAACTCATTGGCGGGGCCGGGAATGAAACTGTCGAAAGTCTGCTGAGGATGCAGCATGCGGGTCCAGAGCCCGCGCGTGCCGTCCTCGGCTTCCGGCGTGCGGACCGGCGGCGGTAGATAGCTGACGGTGGCGGCCGGCGCTTCTCGGACCACGCCTCCCGCCACGGTCGGCGGGGGCGGGGCGGCGATCACGATGGAAATGGATGCCGGCTCCGCGCCCTCGGCCCGGAAAGCGCGTTCGATGCGCGCGACATAGTGGTTGGCCACCCAATTGCGGACAAAGGGTTTGGTGGCACCGATCCTCAGTTCGTCCCGTTCCGCCGATTCCAGGCTCAAAGGCCCGATCCACGCTTCGAAGACTGGGTCGCCCAGCTCGCGGCGCATGCGCTCGCGTACTGCAGCCCATGCCATCGACCAGTCCGGCCGCATTGGTTTGCCCGTCAAATGTCCCATTTTTCAAAACCCATCTGGTGTTCAGCACGCGTAAGCCGCATGTCCGCCGGGCCCATTACAAAGACCCTCATTTCTTTTCTTTCAGACGCTTATCGTTGGTTTCTACCTCGTCGCATGATGTGTTTCCCCTCAGGTCTGTCGCCAGGGAAGGTCGGACGCCTTCCATCCATTCGTCTGTCCGCGATGGCTGGCGCCATCCAGATCCCCTTCGAAACCGCCCGCGATGTTGAACGCCTTCGCCCATCGTGTTCCCGACCTCGGCGCGCGAGCGGGCGCCGGAGCGGCAAAGAAAGAGAATAGGGGTTTCGAAGTTTGCGCCCGCCG
Organism: Alphaproteobacteria bacterium; assembly: GCA_017307315.1. Taxonomy (GTDB): domain Bacteria; phylum Pseudomonadota; class Alphaproteobacteria; order Micropepsales; family Micropepsaceae; genus Rhizomicrobium. The sequence continues at coordinate 2,164 of JAFKFF010000175.1, read as the reverse complement.
CCTGCACGGCTTCGATGGTGTCGGCGACGAAGTTCGGGTTGGGCTGCATGGTGGGATATCCCTGCCATTCCACGCAAAAGGCCCGGCGTTGCAGCGGGGAGAGGTCCGGAAGGCCGACAAAGCTCCATTCGGCGCGGGTGCGCACATCGACCAGTTGCGCCGCCGGTGTCTGCTCCAGCAGGGACCAGGCCTCGGTAGGCTCCAGATCGCCGGCATATTCGGGAGAAGAGGGGGATGACATTGCTGCAGCCTTGAGAAAGTTCGAGCATTGCCGGGAAAGGGTCCCAGCATAGGAAGGTCACAATTTCAAGGACTCAGGTCAGTCTGTCGGAACAACTACTGCCAATTTTGGCCAAGCAGTAGTCGAATACTTTCTTATTACTTTGATTATATTTCGACATCTCTGCTATCCGCCCCGACCGTTAAGGAAGATACGATCAAGTCGGGCGCGCGCACAAGAGGAATAAAACTGGAACGGCGTGTGATTCGACAAATTTTTTCACTTTTGCGAATCCCGCTAAACGATTGTGCAGTATACGGAAAATCCAATCTTGGGACCAAACCGCATCGAATCAGTGGGTTAGCGTTGCCGTGGCCGATGTTGCGATGCAGAAAAGCCGTCAAACCACGACTGTCAGCATACTGACAATAAAAAAGGCCCAATTTGCGACATTGGGCCCTTCCTACACTTGGTATTTCTTGAATTCCGAAGCGATTCCAGCGGCTTCGGCTATTTTTGCAGTTTTGCGACCCGCTTGGTGAGGCGCGAGACCTTCCGGGCGCCCGTATTCTTATGCAGCACGCCCTTGGTCACGCCGCGCATGATTTCCGGCTCCGCCGCCTTCAGGGCCGCCAGGGCCGCCGCCTTGTCACCCTTGGTGATCGCCTCTTCGACCTTGCGAATAAAGCCGCGAACGCGGGTTTTGCGCGAGGTGTTGATCGCGGTGCGCTTGGCCGTGGTGCGGACGCGCTTGCGGGACGAGGCGATATTGGGCATGGGCCTTCCTGGTCTTTTGGAAAAGAGGCGGGCCTATAGCGCTTTTCGTGCGCCCTCGCAACAGGCCCGGCGCGAAGGGGCAGGGTCACGTCTGGCACCGGGGACAATAGAAGCTGGATCGCCCTGCCTGGACGATGCGCTTGACGGTTCCCCCGCACCGGGTCCCTTTGCAGGGTTTGCCCTCACGGCCATAGACCAGGAAGCGGTGCTGGAAATTGCCCGGATCGCCGGTCGCCTGGGCGTGATCGCGCAAGGTGGATCCGCCGGCCTTGATCGCGGCCTTGAGGACCGACTTGATCGCTCGCGCCAGCCTGACGACTTCGTCCCGGCGGACCGCGCCGGCCAGCCTTTTGGGCGAGATGTGCGCCAGAAACAGAGCTTCGCAGACATAGATGTTTCCCAGGCCCGCCACCACACGCTGATCCAGCAGCGCCGATTTGACGGGGGGTTTCTTTCCCGCGAGTGCCTGGGCGAGATAGGCGGCGCCGAAACCCGCCGACAGGGGCTCGATCCCGATATCTTCGAACAGCGGGTTCTCTTCCAGGGCATCGGTCGCGATCAAGGTCATCAGCCCGAAGCGCCTGTGATCGTTGAACACGATGCGCGCGGGCGCGTCCGTATCCAGAATGACATGATCGTGCTTGTCGTGGCCGGCGCTTTCGGGCGCGGGGTTGTAGACATAGTCGCCGAGCCGACGGCGATGGCCGGCGGCGTAGACGCTCATCCGACCCGACATGCCCAGATGGATGACAAGGGTCTCGCCACTATCCAGGTCGGCCAGGATGTATTTCGCGCGCCGGCGCAATGCCCGAACGGCGCGGCCTTCGAGCCGCTCGGTGAAGCGGGCGGGGAACGGGCGGCGAAGATCGCCGCGCCGGATCTGCGCCTTGAGGATGACGCGGTCTTCCAGCGCGGGCTTCAGGCCCAGGCGCACGGTTTCGACTTCGGGGAGTTCGGGCATGGGTTTATCTAGCCCATCCGCCCGCAGCCGCGCTATGCTTGCGCCATGAGCGACAGCAAGACAGCCAGCTTCGGCTTCCGCGACGTGCCGGAGGCCGAAAAGGAAGGCCTTGTGGCCGGGGTCTTCTCCTCGGTGGCGGCGCGCTACGACCTGATGAACGACGTGATGTCGGGAGGCGTCCACCGGATCTGGAAGGACGCGATGGT
>JAFKFF010000174.1 GCA_017307315.1 Alphaproteobacteria bacterium | reverse complement strand
GACTGGTTCTTCGACGGCGGACGCACATTCCCCTCCGACGTGTCCGACCCCAAGCATGCCGGGCTCTATGGCCCGGCACAGACCCGCCTGCCCGGCCCCAGCGACGAGGATCTGTTCGGCGATTATACCTATGTCTCGCAGGCCTGGCTGGACGACTGGCTCGCGCGGCAGGCCGAACTGGTGTCGCGTTACGATCCCGACTTGATCTATTTCGACTGGTGGATCGGCCAGCCGTCCTTCCGCAACACCCTGCCCTCGTTCCTGGCCTATTACTACAACCGCGCCGCGCGCGCCGGCACCTCGGCCATCGTCAATTACAAGCTGGGCGAATTCGCCGACGGCGCAGGCGTGCTCGATATCGAGCGCGGACAGGCGCCGGGCATCCGCAAGGATGTGTGGCAGACCTGCACGTCGATCAGCGACAAGTCCTGGGGCTATGTCGAGGACGACACATATAAGAGTCCGGCCGAGATCATCCACCTGCTGGCCGACGTGGTGTCCAAGAACGGCAATCTGCTGCTGAATGTCGGTCCCCATGCCGATGGCCGTATTCCCGATGCCGCGCGAGATACGCTGCTGGCTGTTGGCGCCTGGCTGAAGATCAATGGCGAAGCGATCCACGACACCCGGCCCTGGATTCGCTTCGGCGAAGGCCCGACCGAGACCGCCAATGGCAGCTTCGCCGAAAGCAAGGCCAAGCCCTATACCGCGCGCGATTTCCGCTTCACCACCCGACCAGGCCCAGCCTGTTGGGCATGGAAGCGCCGCTGCGATTCGAGCGCACCGCCGAAGGCCTCGGCCTCACCCTGCCCGCTTCCGCCCCATCGGGGCCGGCGAGCGTCTACCGGATCGATCTCTAAGCCCGGCAGGCATGCCCGGCTCGCAAAGCCGGTTCCTGCCAAAACATGCTCGGCGGCCGCGCTTCGAAACGGCATAGTGCGGGTTCGCACAGGGAGCGGCAGCATGGATCATCCCGTCCTGGTCTTGTCCGGCATCTTGACGGCGCTTGCCTTGGGCGCCATCAGCCCGGGCCCCTCTTTCCTCTTCGTGATGCGCACCTCGGTGGCACTGTCGCGGCGCGACGGTTTCGCCGCCGCCGCCGGCATGGGGATCGGCGCGGCCTTCATCTCGACCCTGGCGCTGGTGGGCGTGCGCGCCCTGATCGCGCAGGTGGGCTGGCTCTATATCGCCTTCAAGCTGGTGGGCGGCGCCTACCTGGTTTTTCTGGCCTGGCGTCTTTGGCGCGGCGCCGCCGCCCCTTCCGCACCGGCGGCGGACATCGAAACGCCGCGGCCCGCGCGCGGCCTGGCGCGCAGCTTTTTCCTGGCGCTCGCCACCCAGCTTTCCAATCCCAAGACGGTGGTGGTGATCGGCGGCATCTTCGCCGCGCTCCTGCCCGCGCATGTGCCCTTCTGGATGTATCTGGTCATTCCGCCCATCCACCTCACCATCGAAACCAGCTGGTACTGCTTTGTCGCGATGACCTTGTCGTCGCCGCGGCCCCGCGCGATCTATCTCAAGGCACGTTCGGGAATAGATCGCGCGGCGGGCGGCCTGCTTGGCGTGCTGGGCGCCCGGCTGATCATCGAGAGCGCGCGCGAAGCCTCTTGAACTTCGGAACTTCCCAAACGATTGGGATTTCAAGGCGATAGGGCGCAGGAACGAAACCGGCCCCTCTCCCGTTTTTTCTCCGAACGGAATCGAAATCGTCAAGGCCGCATCTTTTCGGGGTTGCGGCGCAAGGAGAGGTTCATGCGTCTTCTTTTGAAACCGTCGCTTCTGGCCGGCGCCGCGCTCTGTGTCGCCGGCGCGTTGCCCGCTCTGGCGGCCAGCCATCAACTGGGCGCCGTGAATGTTTCGGCCGATCATTATACCTATGTGAGCTGGACCCACTTCGATGGCCCGGTGGAACGGTTGAGCTTCGTGCCCGACAATGACGCCATCGATTGCGATCATATCACCGTCAACTATCTGGACGGCACCTCGCATGACGTGTTCTCGGGCTATCTGCTCAAAGGCCAGCGCGAAACCATCAGCTTCCCCGGCAGCGACGACAGCCGCCTGCACAGCGTCGATTTCGCCTGCAAGGCGGAGAGCTTCGATGGGGCGCGCATTTCGCTCTCCGCCGTGTCGGAAGGCTTGCGCAGTCCCTACCCGGGCGATGAAGGCAATATCTCCGTCGATCGGCCGGCACGCCTGCGCACCTTCGAGAGCGCCAGCGCAATCCCGTGAGAGCAACAAAAAACCCTCCAGGCCCTGTTCGGTGCCTGGAGGGTCTTTGCAGGGCGTTCGTTACTGGCTGTCCGGCAGCGTGTAGGCGATATATTCGCCGGAATAGTTGCCGCCCGACACCGCCACGATGATGTACTGCTTGCCGTTGACCATGTAGGTCATCGGCGAGCCGGATTGCGGCGCGGGCATCAGAACATTGCCGACTTCCTTGCCGGTGGCCTGGTCATAGGCGCGCAGCGGAGCCCCGCGCGGATGATCGGGCGTGACGGTGAGCTGCGGATCGCCCGCGATCACCAGGCTCTTGGTCACCAGCGTGCCGATATTGTAGCTGGTCTGGCCGGTGCGCGGGATGTTGAGCCCCTTCAGCGCCGGGCTGTTGCGGATGTTGTTGGGCGTGTCGCCATGGGGGACCTGCCAAACGATCTCACCCTTATCCAGGTTGATGGCGCTGATCGTCGAATAAGGCGGCTTGATCAGCGGCAGGCCCTGTACGGTGAGGCCGAAATCCTCGCCATCGTCGGCCGGCGGCGGCGGAGCAGCCGCGGGCTTGGGCTTGGGCGCCGAATCCGCGCCCGCATCCGCGCCCGAGGCATTGACCATGACCACCTTCTGGCCCGCCCGGCCTTCGACATAGCGAAGGTCGGAGAAGCCCGGCGGCGGCGGCACCAGCCCCATCGGCATCAGGCAGGAATTGCAGGCGAAGAGATAGGCGGTGTGGTTCTCCGGATTGAAGGAGCCGCCCGGCCAGTTGGTGCCGCCATTCGCCGGACCCAGGCTGAGCGTGGCCAGCGGCCCCGGCCTCTGGCTGAGCACCGGCGGAGTGTAGATCGGGCCCATCTTGTAGTTCTTCACGATCTCCAGCGCCTTCTGGTGCAGTTCGGGCGTGAAGTCGATCAGTTCCTTTTCCGAAACGCCGGTGCGCGAATCAGCGGCCGGCTTGGTCGGGATGGGCTGGGTCGGCGCATACCATTCGCCGCGGGCCGCGCCCTTCTCCACCTTCTTCTCCTGGATCGGCCACACCGGCTTGCCGGTGATGCGGTCGAAGACATAGAGGAAGCCCTGCTTGGACGGCAGAGCGACCGCCTTAATCGGCTTGCCGTTGACGTTGATGTCCATCAGCAGCGGCGGCGAGGACAGGTCGTAATCCCAGATCTCGTGATGGATGGTCTGGAAGTACCATTTCACCTTGCCGGTCTTCAGGTCGACCGCGACCAGGCTGTTGCCGTAAAGGCCGTTGCCGGGACGATGGCCGCCATAGAAATCCGAGGTCGGCTGTTCCACCGGCAGATAGGCGAGGCCCGCTTCGACGTCGGCCGTCATTTCGGTCCACACGCCATTGTTGCCGGTATATTCGTTGGAATTGTTCAGCCAGGTTTCCGCGCCGGGTTCGCCCTTCTGCGGAATGGTGTTGAACTGCCAGAGCTTCTTGCCGGTGCGGGCGTCGAAGCCGCGCGCCGAGCCCTTGTTGTTGCGGAAGCTGGTGGGCGTGAAGCCTTCGCGGAAGGCCGAACCCACCAGAACCACGTCGCCCGCCACGGTCGGCGCCGACTGCCAGCCGATTTCGCCCGTGGTCAGGTCGGGAGAAATCTTCTGATTGTCGTCGGCCTTGAGGTCGATGGCGCCATTGTCGCCGAAGCTGGCGACGCGCTGGCCGGTCTTGGCGTCGAGCGCGATCAGGAAATAGCCCGGCGTGACATAGAAGATGCGCGCGTCCTTGCCGTCGGTCCAATAGGCGGGACCGCGACCGGAAAGCTGGCGCGGGGCGGCGGCGCCGCGCGCGCCTTCCCGCTCGCCATGCACCCACAAAAGCTCGCCCGTCACCGCATCCAGCGCGACCACCGCGCGGCGCGAACCGGCGGTGGCATAGACGACGCCGCCCACTTCGATCGGCGTGCCTTCCAGCTTAAATTCGGGGCGGTTGCCGATATTGTCGGTCTTGAAGCGCCACGCCACTTCCAGCTGCGAGAAGTTCGAGGCGTTGATCTGATCCAGCGGCTTGAACCGGCTGCCCGTGGCATCGCCCGTATAGAGCGGCCAATCGACATTCTGTCCCGTCTGCGCCAAAGCCGGTCCCGCCAACAGCATCACCGCGGCGCCGGCCAACAATTTCTTCTTCATATTCGCTCCCTGATGAATTCTTGAACGCAACGGTCCGTTCCGAACCGCCTTTTTCCGAAAATCAGCCCATTTCCTTGATCTGCGCCAGGCCCTTGCGGATCGCCGCCTTCTGGGCGTCGGTGACATCCAGATTGGGCGGACGCTGATAGAATTGCGGAACGCCCATCTGCTGGCTCAGCGCATATTTCATCGGGCCGTAGGAATCGATTTCCCCGCCCAGCTTGCGCATCAAGGCCTGCTGCGTCTGGAATTTCATGAAGGCGGCATGACTGTCCTTGCCGGCGCGGAAGGCCGCGAACATGTCCGCGATCTGGCGGCAGAACAAATTGCCCTCCGCCAGGATGGCGCCCATCCCCTTGGACAGGGCGAACTCCAGCTTGGTGTCGGTGCCGCTGCGCATGTTGAGATCGGGGAACGCCGCCACGAACTGCTTGAACTGCGGCAAATCCTCTTCGGAATCCTTGATGCCCGCAAGATTGGGATAATGCTTCAAGGCCTTCAGAAGCTCGTGCGAGATCGGCACCGCGCTGAGCGAAGGGATATGATAGAGATTGACCGCCAGGCTCTGCGGCACCGCGTCGAACAACAGCGAATAGTACCGGATCAGGCCGGCGAGCGGCGGGTTCTTGTAATAGAAAGGCGGGATCACCAGGAGCCCGTCGGCGCCGTGATCGGCGGCATGCTTGGACAATTCGATCGTCTCGGGAAAATTCGACGTGCCCGAACTGCAGATGATGTTCATGCCGCCCTTGTTCTTGCCGGCAACCTCCATCACCGCCTTGCGTTCGGCCATGCTGAAGGACGGATATTCGCCCGTGGTGCCCAGCACCACCACGCCGTCGGCGCCATTGTGCTGGAACCAGCCCAGCACATCCTTGAAGGCGGCAGGATCGAATTTGAGGTTCTTGTCGCAGGGCGTGCAGCTCGCCACCCAGAACAGGGTCTTGCTCTTGCTGCCCAGGTTGCGGGCCGCCCCTTGCGCCAGGGCCGAACCGGCGAAGGCGACACCTGCCGCCGCAGCCCCAACCATCCCCAACGCATCTCTGCGTGTGGCATCCATGCGTTTTCCCTCCGCCATTCCCGTCCCTGTTTTACTCCCAAAAAAGAAAGGGCGCCTCCCCTATTTTCAGAGGAGGCGCCAAGCTGATTACGGCAGGGGACAGCCGAATCAGTACTTTAAGCGGACGCCGATGCGGAAGCTGCGGCCGATCGCGTCATAGATATCGTCGCGGATCGACTGGTCGTAGAAGTTGAGCGCAGCGCTGCTCGCAGCCGGGATCGGCGGCGGGGTGTTGATGACATTGTCGATCGCGCCATAGAGCTGGATGTTGTCGTTCCACTTGTAGGA
>JAFKFF010000173.1 GCA_017307315.1 Alphaproteobacteria bacterium | reverse complement strand
CAACTGGTGCAGATAGGGCTCGTTGCGCGGCGCCTTCCAGATGACGTTGAGCGCGTCCTCCATCTCGGTGAAAACTCCCGATGCGGTGACGATGAGCGCCAGGAGTCCCAGAAGGCTGCCTTGCACGGAATGGTGCACGCCGCGAACATGGATGATGGCGTCCTGGACGAGGGTGGCACTCTCCGGACTCATCAACTGCAGAAGCTGGTAGCGCACCGCGCTGGAGGCGGCAGCCGGCCCCAGGAACAATCCTGCAATCGCGGTGGCGATGAAAAGGACGGGCGCCAGCGCCGTGACCGCATAAAACGCGATGGCGGCGCCGCGGGTGAGGGCATTGTCCTCGACGAAGGCGGCAAAGCCTTCGCAGAGAAGCCGCCAGAGACGGGTGCTCCAAATCGGCAAGCTGTCTACCTCGTGGAACTCCCAGGATGAACGTTTGGGAACTTCCCGCGTTTCCCGCATCTTTCGTGAAGCCCAATCTGCGCTTGGGCGTTTGGTTGCTATGTCCTTGAGACATCCCATGGAATTGGCCCGGGCACGGGCCTTCTGGCGGGACAGAATTCTGGCGGATTTCCGGGATTTTCGTTTCACCTGGCGGGGCTTTCTGCATTGGTCGGCCATCGCGCTGGCCGCGTTTGTGATCGCGTTTGCGGTCACACTTTATTTTCTCGACTGGAACGAGATGCGCGGCCCGATTTCGCTCTATGCGTCCGACCGCTTCGGCCGGACCGTGCGGATCGAAGGCAATCTCGACGTGAAGCTGTTTCGCAGCCGGCCGCATATTGCGATCGAGGGACTCTTCATCGGCAATCCGGCCTGGGAAGACCGGTCCCAGGCGGCGCGGATCGCCCGGACGGATATCGAATTCCGTTTTTGGCCGGCTTTGTTCGGGCATGTCGTTCTTCCTCTGGTTTCCTTCGACCGGCCGGAATTGCTTCTGGTCCGGGGAAAGGACGGGCGGACCAATTGGGATGGCGACACCGGCGGCAACACGGGGTGGAAGCTTCCGCCGATCGAGCGTTTCCTGGTGAAGGATGGGCATCTGGAAATCGACGATGCGGTGCGCCGCCTGAAATTCCTGGGCACGATTTCCTCGCGCGAAGAGGCGGGCGGCGAGGGAGCAGCTTTCCAGCTGAAAGGCGATGGGACGCTGAACGGAAATCGGTTCGGCGCCGATCTGCATGGCGGGCCGTTGATCAATATCGACCGAAGCAAACCTTATGAATTCGATGCCGATGTCACGGCGGGGCCCACCCATGTCGCCGTCAAGGGACAAGTCACGCATCCCTTCGATCTGGGCCGGTTCGACGCCCGCATTGCCGCCACCGGAAAGTCCCTGTCGGAGCTTTATTATCTGACGGGCGTCGCGTTGCCGGGGACCGCGCCCTATGACTTGAAAGGCGTCCTCAAGCGCGAGGGCGGCGTCTACAGCCTGACCGATCTTTCCGGCACGATCGGAACCTCCGACATGCATGGCTATCTCAGCGTGGATGTCTCCGCCAAGATCCCCGATCTGAAAGGGCATCTGTCGTCCCGAAGCCTGAGCTTCGACGATCTCGGATCGATCCTGCGTGGCGGCAAGGGCGTGACGGAGACCGGTGGCTATCTTCTCCCCGACGTGACCTTGCACACCGAGCGGCTACGCCAGATCAATAGCGAAGTGGATTATGACGCACAGTCCATCAAAAGCCGCGACTTTCCGCTGCGCGGCCTGACCACGCATATCAGCATCAAAGACGGCGTGTTGCGGCTCGATCCCCTGGCGTTCGGTTTCGTCGCGGGCAGGCTTTCGGGATCGCTGGCCATCGACGCACGCAAGGACGTGCCGGTCACCGATGTGGATGCCCGTATCACCGACATCCATATGGAGCATTTCATCAAGGGAACGCAGAAGCCGCTGTCGGGAATGGTGGAGGCCCGCGCCAAGCTCAGTGGCAGCGGCTCGTCCGTCCACAAGGTAGCCGCCAGCGCCAACGGCATGGTGACGGCGGTGGTGCCCCAGGGACAGATACGCAAATCCCTGGCCGAATGGATGGGGGTGAATGTCTTGAGCGCGCTGGGCCTTAACCTCTCCGGCGATCAAAGCGCGACGGATCTGCGGTGCGCGGTTTTGAGCTTCGATGCCCGCAAAGGGCTGCTGGCCTCGCAGCGCATCCTCCTCGATACCGGCCCGACGCGGGTGGACGGCCAGGGACGCATCAATCTTCAGGACGAGACGATGGATCTGACCTTGAAGGGTGAACCCAAGCATTTCGAATTGCTGCGGTTACGGGCGCCGATCACGGTTTCGGGCAAGCTGGGCGCGCCGTCCATCGGTGTCGATGCCAAGCCGGCGGTGACCCAGGGTGTCATCGGCGCCGGCCTGGGCCTGCTTTCGCCCTTGGCGTCCTTGTTCGCCTTCATCGACCCGGGGCTTGCCCAGGACGCCAATTGCGCCGGCCTCCTCACGGAGGCCCGCAACCAGGGCGCGCCGGTCAAATCTTCGGCGGCGCGCGGCGCCCGGAAGGCGCAGCCGGCCAAATAAGGCCAAATGCAAGAACAAAATTTTGGCCCATCCGTCTTGCGGTTCCCGCCCGGTTCCCCATCTTTGCGGCATGGGTTTAGGAGGGCATGCGCCCATGAAGATGTCCGGAATTTTCTCCAAAATTCTTGCTGTGGCCGGCCTCGCGATGGTGCTGGCAAGCTGTGGCGTCAATTCCATCCCCGCCAAGGATGAGACGGTGAAGGCGCGGCTGGGCGACGTTCAGGCGGCCTATCAGCGCCGCAGCGACCTGATTCCCAATTTGGTGGCGACGGTGCAGGGTTATGCGGCGCAGGAAAAATCCGTGCTCACGGCCGTCACCGAAGCGCGCGCGAATGCGACGCATGTTTCCATCGACGCCTCGACCGTCACCGATCCGGCCGCGTTCCAGAGATTTCAGCAGGCCCAGGACCAACTGTCGGGCGTGCTTGGGCGGCTGCTGTCCATTACCGAAAATTATCCCGACCTGAAATCGAACCAGAACTTCCTGGCCTTGCAGTCGCAACTGGAAGGCACCGAGAACCGGATCGAGATCGCGCGGCGCGACTACAACGCCGCGGTGCAGGATTACAATACCGAGCTGCGCACCTTTCCCGGCGTGATCTGGGCAAGCACGCTGTATAAGAGCCAGAAGCCGGCGCAGCAATTCGCCGCCAGCGCCGCCGCGCAAAACGCGCCGGTGGTGAACTTCAATACAGCGGCGCCCCAGACCAGCACCCAGCCGGCGCCCGCCAACCCGTGATGCGGTTTGCCGCGCTCCTGATCGCGTTCCTGTTCTCGGCGCTGCCGGTATCGGCGGCGCCGAGCTTTCCTGCGCTCACCGGCCGGGTGGTGGATGACGCCCACATCCTGTCGCAGCAGACCCGGGACGATCTCGACCGCAAACTGGCCGGCCTTGAAGACCGCACGTCGCGGCAGCTGGTGGTGGTCACACTGCCATCGCTGCAAGGCTATGAGATTTCCGATTATGGCTATCAGCTGGGGCGGGCCTGGGGCATCGGCCAGGCCAAGCTCAACAATGGCCTCCTGTTCATCATCGCGCCCAAGGAGCGCAAGGTGCGGATCGAAGTGGGCTATGGCCTGGAGCCTATCGTCACCGATGCGCTTTCCGAGGTAATCATCCAGCAGGCCGTCCTGCCGCGTTTCCGCGCCGGCGATTTTGACGGCGGCACCGAGGCCGGCGTGGCCGCCCTGCTGCAGCAACTTTCGCTCGATCCCTCGGCGGCCGAGGCCCGCGCCGCCGCGGCGCAGAAGCAGTTGCAGAGAGGGGAGGGAAGCGGCGCCAGTCCGCTCTCGATCCTGATCATCATTATTTTCGTCGCCATCGCCTTCAGCCGCATTTTTGGCGGCTTCGGCTTTTGGCCGCTCCTGTTTCTCGGCGGTCCGCGTTATGGCGGTGGCGGTTTTGGCGGTGGCGGTTTTGGCGGGCGTGGCGGCGGCGGCTGGAGTGGTGGCGGTGGCGGCAGTTTTGGCGGCGGCGGCGCCTCGGGAAGCTGGTGATGCTGAGCGAAGAGGACCATCAGCGCATCCGGGCCGCGGTCACCCGGGCGGAGGAGAGGACATCGGGCGAAGTGTTCTGCGTTCTCGCCCAGGACGTGTCGCGCTATCGTGAAGTACCTTTGGCCTTTGCCGCCATCGCTGCCTTGGTCGTGCCGCCCATCCTGGTCCTGTCGGGCCTGCACCGCCTGGCCTTGGCGGGAATTTTTTCCAGCTGGACCGACGACAGCGTGCGGGGCGTGGAAGCGCTGATCCTGCGTACCTTATCTGGCTACACCTTGCTTCAGGCGGCGATCTTCGTGGGCGTGGCACTGATCGTGGCCTTTCCGCCGGTGCGCCGGCTTTTGACTCCGCGTTTTCTCAAACGCCATCGCGTGCGCCAGGTGGCGCGGCATCATTTTGCCGCATCCGGCGCCCGGCTTTCCGAAGCCGAGCCGCATATCTTGATCTATGCCGCTTTGAACGATCACCAGGTCGAACTGGTGGCGCATCACGCGATCCATCAAGCGGTCGGCGAAGGTCCATGGAATGCGGCCATCGCGTCCGTCACCGAGGGCATGCGCGCGGGAACGCCGGCCGATGGTTTCGTGCGGGCCATCGAGATCTGCGGCGATGCGCTGGCCCGCCATTTTCCACCCACGGGGAAGCCTGTGAATCGTCTTCCCAACGATCTCCTGGAAACCTGACGGTGCCGTGACGTGCTTGGTCTTTGTGGCGGAGGCAAGGTATTTGGCCGCTCTTCGTAACAATCGGAAACCATTCGCGGCTTGGTGTCGTTATCTTCCGTGACAGGCGCTGTCCCGAAACGGAGTGTTCGATGACCCGGCACACGATTCTTTTCAGTTTTCTGGCCATTTCGCTGGCGACCCTGTCGCTTTCGATGGCGCCGCGCCAAGTTGTTTCCCTGTCTGATTCGCCTGCGATCGTTGCACCTGCCATGGCTCAGACC
>JAFKFF010000172.1 GCA_017307315.1 Alphaproteobacteria bacterium | reverse complement strand
GGGTCGCCAAACGGTCATCGCATTCACCAACGGCTTTCACGGGATGACCCTCGGGGCGCTGGCCTGCACCGGCAACACGAGCAAGCGCGGCGGCGCGGGCGTGCCGTTGACCCATGTCGAACATGCGCCCTATGACGGCTATCACGGCCCCGAGGTGGACACTGCCGAGATGCTGGAACGGCGCCTCAAGGATCCATCCAGCGGTGTGGATGCTCCGGCCGCTTTTCTGGTGGAAACCGTCCAGGGCGAAGGCGGTCTCAATGTCGCGTCGCCCGCATGGTTGCGCCAGATCGCCCGAATTGCGTCCGAGCAGGGCGCGCTTCTGATCGTGGACGATATTCAAGCAGGCTGCGGCCGCACCGGCGATTTCTTCAGCTTCGAGGAAGCTGGCATCAAGCCGGACATCGTGACGATGGCCAAGTCCCTCTCGGGGATGGGGCTGCCTTTCGCGCTTACTCTGCTCCGCCCCGATCTAGATCAGTGGCAGCCCGGCGAACATAACGGCACGTTTCGCGGAAACTGTCACGCCTTTGTCACTGCCACGGCGGCTCTGCGCCACTTCTGGCGGGACGATGCCTTCCGGAAAGATGTCGCGCGCCGCGCGGCGATGTTGACGGAGCGGCTGCAGCGCATCGCCGATGCCTTTCCGGGGCGCATCGCGGTCAAGGGCCGGGGTATGATGCAGGGCATCGATGTCGGTTCTGGCGAACTAGCTGCCATCATCACCGCCACGGCTTTCGCGCGCGGGCTAATCATCGAAACAAGTGGTCCCCATGATGAAGTGGTCAAGGTCCTCGCGCCCCTGACAACGCCGGATGCAGTTCTCGCGACCGGTCTCGACATTCTGGAAACCGTTACGCGCACGGCAATGGCGCCCATTTGTGGCGTCGCCGCGGAATAAGGAGATTAAAGCGTGCTAATAAAAAAACTTTCGAACATTCGCGGCACCGAGCGCGACGTCAAGGACAAGGGGTGGCGATCCCTCCGCCTGCTTCTGGCGTCCGACGGCATGGGCTTTTCCTTTCACATCACCCTTCTCAAGGCGGGCGGCGAGTGGAATTTCCACTACAAGCACCACCTCGAGGCGGTTCTGGTGTTGCGTGGCACCGGAACAGTGGAGGATCTTGCTACGGGCAAGTGTCATCCGCTGAAGCCGGGGACGCTCTATGCCCTCAACAACCACGACCGCCACATCTTGCGCGCCGAGACGCAGCTGACGACCGTTTGCGTCTTCAACCCGCCCGTAACCGGCAACGAAGTCCATGACGAAACGGGTGCCTATCGCCCGGCAACGGCGGATGTGGCTTAGGCGGCATTTTCAGGAGGGCGCAATGACCGATCTCTATCCTTCTCGCTGCGAGCCGGATCCGCGGATCCTGCCGCGGTTAGAGCCGGTCGTGCACGGCTCTCGCGATCCGGCGGCTCCTTTGACTCCCGCCCAGATCGAGCGCTTCGATCGCGACGGCTATCTGGTGCTGCACAATCTCTTCACTCCGGAAGAAGTCGCGGCCTTGCGGGAGTCCGCCACGCATATCCTGGCCGATCCCACGGCTCTGGCGCGTGAGACCGTCATCACTGAGCCGGGCGGCGCGGAAGTGCGGTCTGTTTTCATGATACATCGCCAGAGCGCCGTCATGTCGCGTCTTGCCAGCGACGTTCGATTGGCGGGATTGGCGCGTTTCCTGTTGAACGATGAGGTCTACATCCATCAGTCGCGCCTGAATTACAAGCCTGGCTTTGTCGGCAAGGAATTCTATTGGCACTCCGATTTCGAGACCTGGCATGTCGAAGATGGCATGCCTCGCATGCGTGCGCTTTCCATGTCCATCCTTCTGGCACCGAATTCTGAGTTGAACGGTCCTTTGATGGTCATGCCAGGCAGTCACCGAAAATATCTAACCTGTGTTGGCGAGACGCCTGAAAATCACTATCGCTCTTCGTTGAAGCGGCAGGAGTACGGTGTGCCCGACCCGGATGCATTGGCTGCCCTTGCTGTCGAACACGGGATCGTTGCGGCGACCGGGCAGGCTGGGACCGTGGTAATCTTCGACTGCAATACCATGCACGGCTCCAACGGCAACATCACACCCTTTCCGCGAGCCAACGCCTTCTTCGTCTATAATGCCATTTCCAATCGGCTGCTGGCGCCGTTTGGCCCCAAATCGCCAAGGCCCGAGTTCGTCGCTTCGCGGCAATGCATGCCTGTGCTGGATCGCCCGGCGGCCACGCTGCTGGAAGCCGCATCCTGAACGATGGAAACGCGGATGACAGGGTTAAAAGGCGGGGTGATCCTGTTTCGCCGGCGGCCGGTTTGGATTGATCTGCTGCCCTGTCCCGCCCTGGCATGCAGTCGGCCCGTTCTTTCCGGCGATGCGAAGGCGTTCCTGACATGATTTCGGACAATCTTTCCGGCTTTTTCGGCGCGTTCCCTCCCGCGGTGCAATTTCTTTCGGGATTGGGCTTTCTGGCGGCGGCGGCATTCCTGGCAAACATCCTGATCAAGCGACTGATTCTCAAACTGATCCGACGTGGCATGACCGGTCTTTCGGTCGCGATCGGCGGCGAGCATCTCGAGCCGATCGTGCGGCGGCTGGCGAATATCGTGCCTGCGCTGGTGATTTCGCGCGGCATCCTTCTGGTGCCTCATATTCCGGGCGTCGTCGTCGCTGTGACGCAGAATGTGGTCAGTGCCTTCATCGTTCTGACAATCGTGCTAGCGATCAACGCCGCTCTGGATGTGATCAACATTCTTTACCAGCAACGGCCCGATGCGATGAATCGCCCGATCAAGGGCTACGTCCAGGTGGTGAAGATCCTGCTCTTTGCCGGTTGCGCCATCCTGGTGATCGCGGCCCTAATGGAAAAGTCGCCACTTCTGCTGCTATCGGGCCTGGGCGCGATGGCTGCGGTTCTTATGCTGGTGTTCAAGGATACGATCCTGTCGTTGGTTGCGTCCGTGCAGCTCACGTCCAACGACATGTTGCGCGTGGGTGACTGGATTGAAATGCCTCAACTCAACGCTGATGGCGATGTGGTGGACATCGCCCTTCACACCGTCAAGGTGCAGAATTGGGACAAGACCATCACCTCGGTCCCCACGTATCGCTTGATTTCCGAATCCTACAAGAATTGGCGGGGCATGTCGGAATCGGGGGGGCGGCGCATCATGCGCGCGCTTCGCCTGGATCAGAATAGCGTGCGATTTCTTACGGCACGAGAGAAGGAAGAACTTTCCCGTTTCACGCTGCTCGAGCCCTATTTGCAACGTAAAAGGGATGAAATCTTGAAATGGAATGCTGGGTTGCAGGAGCGCGGCGACGACCTCGTCAACCAGCGCGAACTCACAAATCTCGGTACCTTCCGTGCCTATGTGCGGGCCTATCTGGAGAACAATCCCCGCATCCATGGCGAAATGACTCTCCTGGTGCGCCTATTGGAACCCACGGCGGAAGGTTTGCCTCTGCAGATCTATTGCTTCACCAACACCACCGCCTGGACGGAATATGAAGCCATCCAGGGCGATCTTTTCGACCATTTGCTGGCGATCCTGCCGCATTTCGGACTCAGGGTGTTTCAGCAGCCATCCGGCGCCGACGTTCGCGATCTGGCCGACACCGGCATTCCGCGGCGGCAGGAGAGGGCGACTGCTTGACCCCCAACCCGAACGCCTCTGTGCAACCGCCTCCCGGTGAAACTGTCCCGACGAGCCTGTTGCATCGGGCTATCGCAGCCTCGGCCATCGGCAACGCGACCGAATGGTTCGACTACGGTATCTATGCCTACGGCGTCAGCTATATTTCCGCCGCGCTGTTCCCCGGCTCAACCGCCGAAGCGACGTTCTTCGCCCTGGCCACTTTCGCGATTTCCTTTCTTGTCCGTCCCCTGGGAGGTTTGTTCTGGGGTCCGATGGGCGATCACCTTGGCCGCAAGACGGTGCTGGCATGGACCATTCTCACCATGGCGGGTGCCACCTTTTGTGTAGGCCTTATTCCCTCTTTCGCCAGCGTGGGTTGGTACGCGCCCTTCGTCCTGATCGTCCTGCGTCTGATACAAGGCTTTTCAACAGGTGGTGAATATGGTGGAGCGGCCACTTTCATGGCCGAATATGCGCCCGATAGCCGTCGGGGCTTCTATGGCAGCTTTCTGGAGGTTGGAACGCTGGCGGGATTTTCGCTGGGGGCGTTGCTGATGCTTAGCTTTTCGCTGCTTCTGGGCGAGGCGCGGATGCATGCATGGGGGTGGCGGCTCCCCTTTCTGGTGGCCGCGCCCCTGGGGCTCGCTGGGCTCTATCTGCGCGCGCGTGTCGGTGACACACCGGTTTTCCGCGAAGCGAAAAGCGCGGGAAGGAGAGGGGTCGGCCGGCTGCACGAACTCTTGAACCTTTTTGCCAGGCAATGGCGGCCTTTGTTGCAACTGGCATTGCTGGTCGTGGCGCTGAATGTGGTGAATTACACCCTGCTCACCTACATGCCCACCTATTTTCAGCTGCGTATCGGCCTTGATCCGGCGCAGGCGCTATATGTCCCCATCGTGGGCATGCTTTCCATGATGTTCTTTCTTCCGCTGGCGGGAATGCTGTCGGATAAAATGGGGCGCAAGCCGCTCTGGTGGATTTCTCTAATTGGCCTAACTGTACTGGCCATACCGGCTCTTCGGATGATGGCGGATGGCCCATGGTCTGCGGCGTTGGGTTTTGTTCTGCTGGGCCTATTCTATGTGCCGCAACTGGCCACGATATCGGCTACCTTTCCCGCGATGTTTCCCACGCCCGTCCGCTTCGCGGGACTTGCGATCGCATACAATGTTTCCACGTCGCTGTTTGGCGGACTTGCTCCGGCCTTCAATTCATGGCTGGTGGGAAAAACCGGCGATCTGCTGATGCCGGCCTATGTCATGATGACGGCTTGCCTTGTTGGCATGACGGCTCTGCCTTTCGTGATCGAGACAGCCGGCTGCTCTTTACGTGGCCATTCTGTCCCGGGGACC
>JAFKFF010000171.1 GCA_017307315.1 Alphaproteobacteria bacterium | reverse complement strand
TCCGCCTTTTGGATCACCGCGTCGACGGCAAACAAGATCGCCGCCGCCAGCATGAAGACGCAGGCCGACAGCCCCAGCGCGGCCAGCGGCAGGACGAAAGACCGGCCCCGCGCCCAATCCGCCATCGCTTCCACAAGAAAGGCGGCCACGAACACCAGCAGAAAGCTTTGCAGCAGCCGGAACGCTTCGCGCCGGAACCGGTATCCCCGCATCAGCTTCATGGCGCGGCCTCCCCCGCCCAGTATCGGTCCGATGTCTTAACGAATTCGGCCGCTCGCCTTATTGCGGCGCGCCGGCGGGCTTTGCGGCCGGGTCTTCAGCGGGCGGCGCGGCGGGTTTTGCGCCGGGCGCCTCCCGCTCCAGGGCGCGCTGGTGCAACGCCTTGCCCAAATCGGCGGCGTCCTGGCCGCGTCGGGTCATGTCGCGGCCGCAGCGCGCGGCATCGGCCTTGAACGAGGCCTCGGTCGTCTTGGCCATTTCCGCCTCGACGAGATTTTCCAGGTCCAGCCCGCGGCTGCGCTGGTCCAGCTTGCCCAGATAATAGAAAGTCCCGATCAGGCCGCCGGTCCGCGACGCCTGCTCCTGCGCGTTGCTCATCCGCATGAAGACGACCAGGCAGCGCACATCGTCGCTGGTTTCGTCCGCCCGCGCTCCGCTCGTCACCGCCAGCGCCAGTGCGGCACCCAACATCGCCCGTTTCATGCCTCAGCCTCCGTCACGGCTTTCGCGTGATCTTGCCGATCACCAATTCGTCCACCTCCAGCTTGCGGATGCGCGCATGCCGGATGGCGATGCGGCCGATGGCCAATGCACCGATCGCCATCGCGCCCACCGCCAAGGCGCCCGCCGCCAGCGAGCCCAGCGCCAGTGCGCCGGCAGCGAGCGCCGGCACGCGCCTGGCCTTCCCGTCACCCATCTCGATCTCTCCGCTTCGTCCCGCCCCATCTTCCTCCTTTTGGGGAGGTTTCACTATCGCGTGGCTTCGCTTGCCTATAAGCCTTGCGAGGATTCATCTGATTCGGGGATTTTCATCATGCGCGCGACGATCCTGGCGGCGGCGGCCGCAATCGCCTTCACCCTGCCGGCCCAGGCGGCGGTCAATCTGGTCCAGGACGGCAATTTCGACAATCCCGCCGCGCCGGGCAATTTCGTCACCTACACCAACGGCCAGAGCTTCGGCGGCTGGACCGTCATCGGCGACAGCGTGGACCTGATCGGCGGCTATTGGGGCGCGCCCGTGGGCGGGGGCAGCGTCGATCTGGCCGGCAACAAGGCGGGCGGCATCACCCAGACCATCGCCGCGCCGGTCGGCGCCTACAATCTCAGCTTCTATCTGGCGGGAAATCCCGACGGCGGCGACGCGGTCAAGAACATGCGCCTCACCCTTCTCAGCGGCGTCAATATCGACACCTTCAACTTCTCGTTCGACACCACCGGCGTTTCCAAGGGCGCGATGGGCTATGTGCTGGAAAATCTCAGCTTCGTCAGCCATGGCGATCCCATCACCCTGCAATTCGAGAGCTTGGGCGGCGACACCGCCTATGGCGCGGTGATCGGCGGCATCAACCTGGCCTCGGCGGTGCCCGAGCCGGCGAGCTGGGCGATGCTGCTCATCGGCTTCGGCGGCATCGGTATGGCGATGCGCCGCCGCAAGACGGTGGCGCTTCCGGCCTAGAGCTTTCGCCTTCGCAACAAAAGCCGCGCGGGAAACATCCTCCCGCGCGGCTTTTTCCTTGCGCCGCCCGGCGGCATCCATCGGATGCGCCGGTGCCCCGGCGGAAAGATCCGGCCGCAACAAAAGGCCATCGCTTTGCTAAGTGCCGGGTGGAATTTGGGGATTCCGCGGCGTCGCGAAAACCACACCAAAAGCGGCGCAGCATCGAAAGCGCAAACCGTTTCCACCGTACAAATTACCCGCTCATCCCGACGTATAGCGACCCGGATTCAGATTGACGCGCGCCGTGCGCCGCGCGCTAATGACGCCATGGGCCGAGCGATCAAAAGACAGCAATTCCTCAGCCCCCTGGGATGGGGCGCGCTGGCGATGGCGTCGGTCACCGCCGTGGCGCTGGCCTGGGGTGCGGCCTATATCTGCGTGCAATTGATGAGCAGCTGACCGGCGGCTCAACGCGCCTTCAGCACGCTTTTCCCGCGCGAACGTTCCTTCAGCATCATCGCCAGCAGGACGAGAAAGCCCAGTGGCGCCAGCCACGCGACGCGGCCTTGATAACGGTCGAACACGCCCGCGATCGCGCCCGACACGATCGCGTTGGCGCAGACCCCGACGAGCAGCAGCAGGACCAGCCGCACGGATGGGCGCGCCAACACGGGCCCGCTTCGCTTTTGCCAGAGCAAGGTGCCGATGCCGACCAGGCTCGCAAAATAGACCGCCCGCATCATGGCGCTGATGGCACCCAGCGGCATCCAGCCTTGGGCGATGCCGCTTGCCGCATAATGGTCGAGCGCCCAGCGCAGCATGGGTATGGGCGCGATCGTGTCGGTGGGCAGAAGGCCGTATTCGCTGACGCCGACATCGCCCAGCTGGGTCATCACATTGCGCACCGTGGCGCCAAGCTGCTCCAGCGGATAGGCGGCCAGCGTGCCCAGCACGATGGCGTTGGCTTCGCCGGCGATGGCAGCGCGGGTCTGTGCCGGCACGACGCCCATCACGCCCACATCCGGATCGTGCGACCAGAGGAAATCATTCTCGCGCATCGGCATGCGGGACAGATAAGCGCAGGTGGCGAAATGCCGTGCCGGGCAGGCATCGCGCAGATAGCGCTCGGCCGTGCCGTCGCCCACCATCCGCGCCAGCACGAAGGGGGTCGAGATCGGCGCTTTGCCGGTGGCCTGGCGCACCACCAGATCCACCGCGGCATGACCCAGAAGCGCGACAAGCCCCGCCGCCGCCAGCAACAGGAAGTCCTTCCACCCTTCGCGCCGCGTGAAAGGCAGCAGCAGCGCCGCCGCCAGGCTCAGCGCCAGGATCGCCAGATGCGCCTTGTGATAGAGACAGGCGATAAGCACCACCGCCAGCCAGAATAGCCTCTCCCAACGCGGCATGCGCCTGCCATAGGTCAGAAGCATTCCCGCCGACAGCAGCATCAGCCCGGCAAAGACATCGGGCATCGCCGTCACCGCGAAGACGTTCAGGCCCGATACCAGCGCCATCGCGCAAAGTGCGCCCACGGTCCATAAGGGCGGGAGCGCGACGGCGCGCCGCCCCGCAAGAACGAGGCAGGCCCCGGTCAGAAGCACCTGGGCCAGCGCCAGCGCCCAGACCCCGCCCAGCGCATAGCCGGCGACATAGGTGAGCCCGTAATAGACCGAGCGCGCGGTGGCGACGCCGTCGCTCTCTTGCCGCTTCAAGCTGGGCGCGGACGCTGCCGGCAGGTGGCGCAGATGGAGGTCGGCCTCGCGCGCGGCCTGCTTGATGGCGGCATAGCCGGCATGGAAATAGCCGACGCTGTCCGGATACATCACCGGCTGGCGGTTGATCCAGGCCGGCAGAAGAAGGACGACCAGCAGAAGCGCCGAGCCCGCGGCCCATATCGCCCCGCGCCGTTCACCCGATCGCGCGCTCATTGCGGCACCGTGACCCGTTCCTGTTCCAAATTCGGCCCGATCAAGATCACGGACCGGCGACGCCGCGCAAGGCCGCAAGACTCTATTCCACCGCCTTTAGCAGGGCAAAATGCGGCGTTTTTTCGATCACGGTCACCGCGTCCGGAAACGGCTGTCGCAAAAGTTGCGCATTGCAGACCAGCAAATGGCTGAACCCGGACGCGGCGGCGGCGCGGATGTATGGATCATAGTCGGCGGCATGGGCGCCGGGAACCGGGGCGCGGTTTTCCAAAGTTTCCACCGCCTCTTTCAGTGCCCCCTTCAAGAGAATCGGATGCTGGCCCTGGAACGCGAACAAGGGTCCGATCTGACCGTGCAGCGCGATCAGCAAGGGGCCGTACATCTCGCAGCGCGGAACATCGGTCTCGTGATGGCCGGATCCGACCATGACGTTCAAGGTCAGCGATCCCGGCGGAATGCGCGCGGCGATGGCCTGGAATTCGCGATATTGCCCGTCATAGGAACGCCACGCGGCCGTCACGGCCAGAAGGCGCATGCACACAAGGACCGCGAGCGCCCCCAGCGCCACGCTCGTGGAAAGCTGCGCCCTGCCGGGATGGAAGGACAGAGCTCCCAACAGGCACAGCGCCACGAACAGGGGCATGCGGTCGACGATATAATAGACCCCGAACATCGCCGCCGGCGTGATGACAACGAAAAGAAGGCCGATGCCGATCAGAAGCCAGGCCGGCCGGGCGATGACAAGCCGCCCGCGCCAAACCAGAAAGGCGCCGAGCGCGATCTGGGCCGCGAAGGTGAGGATGTCGAGCCAGAGAGACGGTCCCTCCTCGACCCGGAAGACCGTGCTGAAGCGATGGAAACCGCGGAAGGGCGGCGCTTGCGCCGAACCGGCGGAGATCTCACGCGCCCCAGTCGTCAGCGTGATGGGCGCGCCCGGTGCCTGGTGCAGGTACCAGACCAGAAAGAGCGCAAACGGCACGGCCGCCTGCAGCAGCAACAGTCCCAGCATGCGCGCAAGGGAAGAAAGACGGCGCGATCCGCCGCTCCACCAAAAGCTCACTTCCAGCGCGGCCACGATCACCCCATAAAGCGCGAAGGCCAGGCCATGACAAAGAAAGATGATCACCGACAGAATGCAGGCAACAGGCACCGCCAGGCGCGGGCGATCGCGCCGCGACACCCACCAGCCCGCGGCCCAGAAGGCAAGACCGAGCCCGAGAAGAAAATTCGTGAACCCCCAATTGAAGACATAGCTGTAAAGCAGCGGCAGGAGCAGCAGCGCGACCAGCAGCGAGGCGCGTCCGGTGAGCGCGCGGTTGAAGTAAAGCACGCCGCTGTAAAGAATGGCCGAGATGGGCATCCAATGCGGCAGATAATGCGGTTGCAGCAGGCCGCTGGAGCCGACATGCGCCAGCACATAGAACCGCGCCAGATGGTCGTAGAAATCGATCAGGGGAAGAACCGGCGTGACGAGCAACGGCGCGATCGCGATAACAAACAGGCCCGTCATGACAAGATACCGGTGCCCGGCCCACCATGACGGTTTCGTCACGCGTTCCGGCCCATGCATCATATTTTCGCCTCGTTCACGGTTCCCATGGAAAGCTTCGCCGAATTGACCGTGCCTTCCACATTTTCGCCCGAACTCATGTTGTATTTCGCCGCCGGGGCTCAATAATGGCGACGTGTCGGATGCCGATGGTCTGGATGCCGGGCAACTGCGGAACAGAAATTATTTCAGAGCGGAGACAGGGATGAAGATCTTGCGATACGGCCTGATCCTTCTCGCCTTCGGATATCCTACGCAGGCCTGGGCCAAATCGGCTAGTGACTATTTTCCGATTTGTTCGGCGCCGGGAGCCGGCTCAGGCCGGACCCTGACAGTCGATCCGTCATCGCCCCGTCCGGGCAGCTATTCCGACATTGCTTCGGCGCTCAAGGCCGCCAAGCCCGGCGACACGATCAGCCTGATGAGCGGAGATTATGGCGAACTCAAGCTGTCCGGCATGAACCAGAGCGGCTTCATCACCATCGCCGCCGCCCCGGGCCAGACGCCCCGCTTCTCGAAGCTCAGCATCGGCGGTTACCGCCCGGCCTCGCATTGGCGGATTTCCGGCCTCACCGTCTCCGGCTTCAGCAATTATGGCCTCTATCCCAATGGATGGACCATGCACAAGCCGCTGGTGACGATCGGCAACAGCGACAATATCATCTTCGAGCGCAGCACCGTCCAATCCCAGGCGGGCGAATACACTTGGCAGCCGGAAATTCCTGGCACCGCCTCCCCAACAGCTGTATCGCAAGGAGTTTTCGCAACTCAGTCATCATGCATGTCCATTGTCGAGAATAAATTTTCAAATGTTTGGAGCGGTGTAGAAACAGGGGGGGATCAAGTCGGCAACAATGGCAAATACATCCTCGTTAGCGGCAATATAATTGACAACTATGCCGGTGACGGAATTGATCACTATGCAAGCCATATACGCATTGAAGGCAATCGCATTACCAATGGTCACAATTTCTGTGACAACAAATGCGTTCATAATGATGGCATTCAGGGCTGGAACTTCAACAACCGCCCCGGCCTTCTCAACACAGACATTATCATAAGCGGCAATGAGATTGTCGGACAAACTGTCCCCAACCTACCACTGCCAGCCGATGCATTGCAGGGCATCACAATTTTTAATGGCAATTGGGATGGTGTTCACATCCTCAACAATGTCGTCGTCGTCAATGCCTGGCATGGCATTACAGTCTATGGCGCGCGCAACGTTTCCATAACCAATAATACCGTTGCCCCGCAAAATCCTTCTCGAAATACCTGGATCACCTATGGGCCCGCAAAGGACGCTCCGCCAGCAGCGCCTGGCAGCGTGATTATCCGAAACAATGTTGCGCGCAATATAAACACCGGGAAAAATGACCCCGCTCAGATTGGCGCCGTATTGGATCACAACCTCACCGTCAGGAGCGCTAATGATTTCAGTGACATCTTTGTGAAATTTGACCTGAATCACTTTGCGTTTGACCTGCATCCCTCTCTGCATTCCGATACTCGGGGCGAAGGCACTTCCGATGGTGCTCCCTCCACCGATATCGAAGGCAATCCACGTGGGTCGAAAGTAGATATTGGCGCTTACGCTTATAAAGAAAGCCAGCGTTAAGTTTATTTGCGGAACTCTAGACGCAAGCCATCAGGGGGCGACTTCAAGTTCTTGCGGCGTTAACTTCCCGTTTGATCTGGAAAGCCATCGCGCTAATCGTTTTCCCAGACTAATGCTGGGGCGCTCAATAACAAGAAAAGAAATGGCTGCGACAGCCGTTACCGCCAGCGTCGCCAGCGGCAATACAATTGGAAGAAATTGGGTCGCGATCCGCGCGTGAAAACCGGAAGCTTCCACAAATAAAATATCTAGGATGATCCCGTGCAGTAGATAGATGCTGAATGAGCATTCACCAAGGATAAGTGCGCCCCTGCCACCGAGGAGGCCTCCAAAGCTATTTCCACAAGCTACGCAAACAAAGAAGAAGCTGAAAAAAGGCAATGCAATTCCGTAGGGCGAACTGGATATCAACATGCCGACTATGAGGCCAGCAAACACCAAGACGCCGATCCAAGGTTTCATCAACGCAGATTTGATAGCGGGACTTTTGCTAAGCTCATAGGCAAGCATGCCTATCGCAAAAAGGGGCAAATATCCCAAAACGGGGACCGATAACCCAACCTTCCTTACCACCATTCGTCCGCTGATCGCCGCGATCAAGAAACCGGCGGGCACCAACCAAGTCGGCCAGCGCAGAGTGCGAACAGAATCCATTGCCGCGGCACACATGGGTAAGAGAAGGATATAAAAGAGCCATTCATATCGGAGCGACCAAAGGACATAGGCATTGAGACGCCCGCTATCTGCGTAGCCAAGCAGAGGAACCTCATCCCAAGATGATATCCATTTTAATGCAGCTCCCAAATACCGACTGTCGGGCAGGGCGTAAGAGCGAAGAAAAATGATTGC
>JAFKFF010000170.1 GCA_017307315.1 Alphaproteobacteria bacterium | reverse complement strand
GCGGCCGGGTCGACCTGGCGCTGCTTCACGCCCTTTCGATGGAGACGCGGTGTTGGGACTGGGAAGCGATCGCCGCCGCGATCCGCAGGGCCCGTCACGACCGCGCCTGGATCATCTTTTATACCCACGGCGTCTCGGACGATCCCGGTCCCTATGATTCCACGCCCGCGATGCTGTCACAGGTGCTGGCGCGCCTGGCCGAAGCGCGTATCGAGGTTCTGCCGATGCGGGAGGCGGTCAAGATCGCGGTGGGCCAGGCGAACGCGCTTCAGCCCACCAGCACTTTTTCGGTATAGGCGAGGTCGTTCAATCTGGGCCTGTGCGGTCCTTTGTAAAGCCGCGGCTCCTTGCCATCGACATACACGGACGGCATGTTTTTCACCTTGCCGTCCAGAATGAAGCCGAGAGAGCCTCGCGCCAGGAACCAGCGTCCGAGCGCGGCGCCGCAGCGCTCGAAAGCCGAGGTGTCGCGGCAATAGATCAATTCCATGATGGGAAATCTGAAGCGCGTGACGCGGCGGGCGCGAAAGATAAACGGCGAAATCGCATTTTCCTTTTTGCACACGACACTGATACAGCCCCATGCGCGATGATCTTCCAACATGGTGCGTTCGGGCAGATCGTCCGGAATCTTCTCGCTGACGCGCCCGGCGCCAGGTCCGAGGGCAGGGAAGGCGACGCTGCGGCCGAAATTATACTGCAACCAGCCCATTGCAGCCATGGACTTGCGCGTATGATCGGCGGGCGAGGTGTTCAAGTAAAGTGGGCCATCCACGCTCGTCGCCATCGTGGGAAGCGATGTCGCATGAGGGCGGCGATAAGCACGGTCCACATACCAGGATGACAGGTTGCAGACGATGTGCCCGTTTCGTCTGGTGGAGAGCATGAGGATGACACCCACAAGCCCGCAATCGGTTTCCAGCACATAGCCGATGCGAGGCATGCCCGCGATGGCAGGACGTGCCGCGATGCGAGCCAGGCTTTCGCTCCAGAAAGCGCGCGGATGAATTCGGAAACCGTCGGTCAGCATTTCCGAAAGCGCATGCAGGTCGCTTTCCACAATCTGGCGGATATTTACACGCGAAATTGCGGGGGAATCAGCGGACAAGCGTTGAAAGTCCTTCCTGACAATTCCTTATTGCTGCCGGCTTATTAGCGGAACGTTAAAGCTACCGATCGTAGGTTGCGGCGGAGTTTCCCGGTTTTGCGCATGTCTTCCTCATCCACGGTTTTCAGGCAGGTTGCGCGGGCTGGTTGCCGCAGGCCGAAGCTTGGCCGTACGGCAGGCGCAGGGAACCCGATCCCTTTGCAGCGCGGGACCGTTTGATGTCGCGGGGCGATAAGATCATCGAGAATTTCGCCTTCGGCCATCGCGGCACCCGGGCCACCTTGCATATCGCGCTGGTCAACAACATGCCGGATTCGGCCCTCCGCGCCACCGAATTGCAGTTCGCGCGGCTGCTGAAGGAGGCTTCCGGAAATTTCGACGTCCGTTTGCATCTGTTCGCGATGGCGCAGGTGCCGCGCGGCGAGGTCGCGCTTTCCCGCATGGAGGGCTTTTATGCCGACGCGGACGACCTGCCGGATTCGGGCATGGACGCGCTGATCCTCACCGGCGCGGAAGCGCATGGGCAAGGGCTGGAGAAGGAGCCCTATTGGGAAGCCCTGACCCATCTGATGGATTGGGCGGTGGGAGGGACCGTTTCGACCCTCTTTTCCGGGCTGGCGGCGCATGCGGCGGTGCTGCATTTCGACGGCATCGCGCGTCGCCCGCTCGCCAGGAAGCTCAGCGGCGTTTTCGACAGCCTGCGCGCGGTGGACGATCCTCTGCTGGTGGGCATTCCAGCCCGGGCTGCGACGCCCCATTCGCGCCGGGACGGTTTGCTGGAGGGCGATCTGGCGGCGCGAGGCTACCGGGTGCTGACGCGGCTGACCGACGGTTCGCCGGATCTTTTCGTCCGGGACGGGCGCAGTCGTTTCGTCTTCCTGCAGGGTCATCCCGAATATGGCGCGGATGCGCTGGGGCGCGAATATCTGCGCGACATGGGCCGCTTTCTGGAGGGCAAGGAGCCGCGTCCCGGCATTCCGGAGAATTATTTCGACCGCGTCACGGAAAACGCGCTTCAGTCGCTCGATGCCCGGCGCGCTTCCATCGCCGACTATAACGAAGTGGTGATGGCTGCGGTGCCGCTGCAATCCTGGCGCAGCTATACCTTGCGGCTGTTCGCCAACTGGATTGCCGGGATCGCCCTCGACAAGCCTCGCCGCCGCGCCGGCCGTGTTTCGGCGAGCCAGCAAAAAGCGCTCTGAGCGCTTTGTTCCGCCAAGCGTAGGATGCAGGCCCGCCCTGCGGAAACGGAAAAGGCCCGGGGCCGCTTCCGGAGCGCCGGCAGCCGGCAAGTCCCATAACGGAATTGTCAGTCCGGGTTCCGGCCTGGGCCTTCTCCCTGCCAGTCCCCTCCATTAAATAGAGTGCTTCGGCGGGGGCCGGAAGGAATGATGGCGTCTCTGTTTTTCTGGGCAGGCGGAATTCTGGCCGGGCTCGCGCTGGCGGGCGCGGTCTATGCCCTGGCGGCCGCCATCCTGGCGGGCCGGTTCATGCGCCGGACGGCGGAGCGGGCGCCTTCCTATCCTCCGGTGACCATACTCAAGCCCTTGCATCTGGGCGAACCCGGTCTTTCCGAGAATCTCGAAAGCTTCTTTGTCCAGGACTATCCCGGCCCCATCCAGATCGTGTTCGGAGTGCACGACCAGACCGACCCGGCGATTCAAATCGTTCAGGCTCTGCGCGCCCGTCATCCCGGCTGCGACGCCGTCCTCGTGGCGGACGCGGCCGAGCACGGCACCAACGCCAAAGTTTCCAATCTCATCAACATGCTGCCGTCGGCCCGGCACGATGTCCTGATCCTGTCGGACAGCGATATCGCGGTCAGGCCCGACTGGCTTCGCCGGGTGGCCGATGCCATGGCGGCGCCCGGCGTGGGCCTGGTGACCTGCCTTTACACCGGTGAAGTGGCGCGCGGCGAGAAGGGACTTTGGCCGGTCCTGTCGGCGATGGGCACGACTTACGATTTCCTGCCCAATGTCGTCTTCGGCATCAGCCTGGGGCTGGCGCAGCCCTGCATGGGATCGACCATCGCGCTTCGCCGCGCGATGCTGGAGGAGATCGGCGGATTCTCCGCGTTCGCCGATTACCTGGCGGACGATTACGAGATCGGCCGGGCGGTGCGGGCGCGGGGATACCGGCTGGCGATCCCGGCGATGGGGGTCGGCCATACCGCCGCCGAAGCCAGCGCGCGCGACCTGCTGCGCCACGAGCTGCGCTGGACACGCACCATCCGGACCGTTAATCCCCTGGGCCATCTGGGCAGCGTGATCACATTCGGGTTCCCGATCGCGCTTTTGTCCGCATTTTTGCTGGATTTTTCCTGGCTCAGCATGACGGTTATGGGCGTGACGGTGGCGGCGCGGTTGTTCCTCAAGTGGCGCATCGATGGTATTTTCGGAACCCATGCGGGTCCGTACTGGCTCTTGCCGGTGCGCGATCTCTTGAGTTTTGCGGTGTTCGTGGTGTCGCAGTTCGGCGAGACGGTCCATTGGCGCGGAAGCCGCTTCTCGGTCGAGCCCAGCGGCGCCCTGTCACAATCCTGAAGGTAGTTGTTCCATGACGATGAAGTCCCTCTTTCTCCAGGCACCGTCCTTCGACGGCTATGACGGCGGCGCCGGCGCGCGCTACCAGATGAAGCGGGAGGTCAAGTCCTTCTGGTTTCCCACCTGGCTGGCGCAGGCCGCCGCCATGGTGCCGGGCTCGCGGCTGATCGATGCGCCGCCGCACAATCTGTCCTTCAAGGATATCGAGGAAGACGTGAAGGCGCATGAGCTGATCGTGATTCACACCTCGACGCCCAGCTTCAAGTCCGACTGCAAGACCGCGCGCCTGGTGCGCGACGTCAATCCGACCGCCAAGATCGGCTTCATCGGCGCCAAGGTGGCGGTCGAGCCGGTCGAAAGCATGGAAGCCTGCCCCGAACTCGATTTCGTCGCGCGCAATGAATACGACTTCACCATTCAGGAGCTGGCGGAAGGCGCGGACTGGTCCACCATCAAGGGGCTGACCTACCGCGATGCCGATCGCCAAATCGTTTCCAATCCGGAACGCGAGATCCTGGTGGACATGGACAAATTGCCTTCCGTGCTGCCGCTCTACAAGCAGCTCAATGTGAAGAAGTATTTCGGCGGCTATCTGCAGCACCCTTACATGAGCTGGTACACCGGCCGCGGGTGCAAATCGCGCTGCACCTTCTGCCTCTGGCCCCAGACCATTGGGGGGCACAAATACCGCTTCATGTCGATCGAGCGGGTGGTCCGGGATGTCCAGTATGTGAAGGACAATTTCCCCGAAGTGCGCGAAATCTTCTTCGACGACGATACCTTGACCGACAATCACGACCGGGTGGAAGAACTGGCGCGGGCACTGGGGCCTTTGGGCGTCACCTGGTCCTGCAACGCCAAGGCCAATGTGCCACGCAAGACTCTGGAAGTGATGAAGGCCAATGGCCTGAGGCTTCTTCTGGTCGGCTATGAATCCGGCAACCAGAAGATCCTGCACAACATCAAGAAGGGCCTCCTGGTCGAAGTCGCCAAGCGCTTCGCCAAGGACTGCCACGAGCTGGGCATCATCGTGCACGGCACCTTCATCCTGGGCCTGCCGGGCGAGACCCGCGAAACCATCCAGGAAACGCTGGCCTTCGCCAAGGAAGTCAATCCGCGCACCTTGCAGGTGTCGCTGGCCGCGCCCTATCCCGGCACCTTCCTGTACAAGCAGGCCAAGGAAAATGGCTGGTTCGCGTCCGACGTGGACCTTTTGACCGAGGATGGAACGCAGATCGCGCCGTTGAACTATCCGCATCTCGGCCATACCGAGATTTTCGAGTCGGTGGAGGAGTTCTACAAGAAAGGCGAGGCGCAGCTCAAGTTGCTGGTCGCGGAGGAGGCGAAGCTGCGCG
>JAFKFF010000169.1 GCA_017307315.1 Alphaproteobacteria bacterium | reverse complement strand
TGGCCGACGGGCGCGTGTACCAGAAACCGATCAGCAGATAGGAGGCCAGGCCCACGCCTTCCCAGCCGAAGAACAGCTGCAGGAAGTTGTTGGACGTCACCAGCATCAGCATGGCGAAGGTGAAAAGCGACAGATAGGAGAAGAAGCGCGGCCGATGCGGATCCTCATGCATATAGCCGATGGAATAGAGATGCACCAGCGAGGACACGCCCGTCACCACCACCAGCATCACCGCCGTCATGGTATCGACGCGGATCGTCCAGTCGATGGCGAAATCGCCGGAACGGATCCAAGGCAGAATCTGGACGATGGAATTATGGCCTTCCAGCGCCACGTCGTAGAACGCCACCACCGACAGGGCGGCGGAAGTGAACAGCAAGGCGGTGGTGACGAGCTCGCTGGGCCGCGCTCCGATCAGGCGACCGAACAGTCCCGCGATGGCGGAACCCAGAAGGGGAAGAAAGACGATCGCCGCGTACATCAGTCCCTCAACCCTTCATCATGTTGACGTCCTCAACCGCGATGGTGCCGCGGTTGCGGAAATAGACCACCAGGATGGCAAGCCCGATGGCGGCCTCCGCGGCGGCGACGGTCAGGATGAACAGCGCGAAAACCTGCCCCACCAGATCGCCCAGATAAGCCGAAAAAGCGACGAAGTTGATGTTGACCGCGAGCAGGATCAATTCGATCGACATCAGAATGATGATGATGTTCTTGCGGTTGAGGAAGATGCCCACCACCCCGATGGTGAAGAGGATCGCCGCGACCGTCAGATAGCTGGAAAGCCCCACCGCCATGTTCACGCTCCCTCGCCCGGCTTGATATCAAGCATGTCCACCGCCATGGCGGCGGTGCGCGCGTTCTGGACCGCGATGCTCTGACGGCGCACGCCGGGCCGCGAGCGCAGCGTCAGCACGATGGCGCCGATCATCGCCACCAGCAGGACCAGGCCGGCGATCTGGAAGTAATAGACATAGTCCGTATAGATGATGTGCCCGAGCGCTTCGGTGTTGGTGACACCGGCGGGCGTGGCCTGCGCCTTGGCGGCGACCGCGGCCGGGTGCAGCACCCAGACGCTGCCGGCCATCACGAGTTCGACCACCAGAACCAGCCCGATCAGGCCGCCGAATGGCAGATATTGCAGCGCGCCCCGCTTCAGCTCGGCGAAATCGACGTCGAGCATCATCACCACGAAGAGGAAAAGGACCGCGACGGCGCCGACATAGACCACCACCAGGATCATGCCGAGGAATTCCGCCCCCAGAAGAACGAAGAGCCCGGCGGCATTGAAGAAGGCCAGAATCAGGAACAGCACGGAATGCACGGGATTGCGCGCGGCAATGACCATGAGCGCGGATGCGACCAGAATCGCCGAGAAGAGGTAGAATGCCAGTGCTTCCAACATGCGTTTCCCGTGGCCTTAGCGGCCTGTTGCCCTAGCGATAAGGCGCGTCCAGTTCCAGATTGCGGGCGATCTCCCGCTCCCAGCGGTCGCCGTTCGCCAGCAGCCGTTCCTTGCTGTAGTAAAGTTCCTCGCGCGTCTCGGTGGAAAACTCGAAATTCGGGCCTTCCACGATCGCGTCCACCGGGCAGGCTTCCTGGCACAACCCGCAATAGATGCATTTCACCATGTCGATGTCGTAGCGGGTGGTGCGGCGCGAGCCGTCTTCGCGCGGTTCGGCCTCGATGGTGATCGCCTGGGCGGGGCAGATCGCCTCGCACAGCTTGCAGGCGATGCAGCGTTCCTCCCCGTTGGGATAGCGGCGAAGCGCATGCTCGCCCCGGAAGCGCGGCGACAGCGGGCCTTTCTCGAAGGGATAGTTCAACGTCGCCTTGGGAGCGAAGAAATACTTCATCGCCAGTCCCAGGCTCTTGATGAATTCCCAGAAGAAGATCTGGCGTGCGGCACGGTCGAAACTCGCCATGCGGACCCCCTAGGCGTGGTGGTGGAAGACGAGCACCCAGGCCGCCGTCAAAACCACCCACAAAATCGATGTCGGAAGGAAGACTTTCCAGCCCAGCCGCATCAGCTGGTCGTAGCGGTAGCGCGGCACGATCGCCTTCACCATCGCCATCATGAAGAACAGGAAGCCCAGCTTGAGCAGGAACCAGATGATGCCCGGCACCAGAGTGAAGGGCATGATGTTGAGCGGCGGCAGCCAGCCGCCCAGGAACAGGATGCTCATCAGGCCGCAGAGCAGCATGACGGTCATATATTCCGCCAGGAAGAAAAGCAGGAACGGTGCCGAGGAATATTCGACGAAGAAGCCCGCCACCAGTTCCGATTCCGCCTCCAGCAGGTCGAAGGGCGGGCGCTGGGTCTCGGCCAGGGACGAGACGAAGAAGATGATCAGCATCGGGAACAGGAGCGAGAAGGCATTCCAATGCGCGAAGGCGAAGATGCCGGTGGTCGCCTGCGCTTCCACGATGCGGGACAGGTTGAGGGAACCGGCGAACAGCAAGACCGTGATGATCACAAAGCCGATCGAGACTT
Source organism: Alphaproteobacteria bacterium (assembly GCA_017307315.1). GTDB lineage: Bacteria > Pseudomonadota > Alphaproteobacteria > Micropepsales > Micropepsaceae > Rhizomicrobium. The sequence goes on along the minus strand of JAFKFF010000169.1, from coordinate 2,537 downwards.
CGTAGGACACCATCTGGGCCGCGCCGCGCAGGGCCGAGAGGCAGGCGTATTTCGAATTCGACGCCCAGCCGGCCATGATCACGCCATAGACGCTGAGCGACGACACTGCGAACAGATAAAGGATGCCCACATTGATGTCGGAAAGGACCCAGCCGGCATCGAAAGGCATCACCGCCCAGGCGATGAAGGCCAACACCACGCTGACGACGGGCGCCAGCAGGAACAGCACCTTGTTCGCGCCCGCCGGGATCACCACTTCCTTGAAGAAGAATTTCAAGGCGTCGGCGATGGTCTGCAGCAATCCGAACGGACCCACCACATTGGGACCGCGGCGCATCTGCACCGCCGCCCAGATCTTGCGGTCGGCCAGGATCACCACGGCGACCGACAGCATCAGCACCAGGCAGAGGATGACGATGAAGACCGCCTGGCTGAGGAACCACGCCCAGCCATAGGGCAAGGCGACGCCCAGCTTTTCGAAAACCCAGGTCCAGAAATGGATCAGCGCCATCTTATTCCGCCGCCATCTTGGTCGCGCCGTGCACCAGTTCCTGGCTGCACCGGGCCATGGTTTCGCTGGCCCGCGCGATCGGGTTGGTCAGGTAATAGTCGGAAATGCCGGTTCCGACCGGAATATTCTCGTCGAGCCGGCCTTGCGCGCCGATGCCGCTCCAGGTCGCCGGTGCCGTATCGCCGTGTACGGGCGTTTCGCCGGCTTTCTCGAAACCGGGCGCGTCCTTGACCATCGCCGCGCGCAACTGGGTCCGGTTGTCGTAAGGAAGCCTGGCGCCCAGATGCTCCGACAAGGCGCGAAGGATGGTCCAATCCTCTTTCGCCTCGCCGGGCGGAAAGACGGCGCGTTCGGCCCGCTGCACCCGACCTTCGAAATTGACGTAAATACCGTCCTTCTCGGTATAGGCGGCGCCGGGCAGGATCACATCGGCGTGATGGGCGCCGGCATCGCCATGGCTGCCCTGGTAGACCACGAAGGCGCGGCCCAGATGCGCGACATCGAATTCGTCCGCGCCCAAAAGATAGATGAAGTCGATCTCGCCCTTCTGTGCGCCATCGACGATGCCGGCGATATCGCGTCCCCCCGCCCCCGGTAGGAAACCCAGATCCAGCGCGGCCACGCGCGAGGCGGCGGTGTGCAGGACATTGAAACCGTTCCAGCCGCCTTCCGCCGCGCTGCCCGCCGGGCCGATCATGCCGGTGTCACCGGCGATGCGGGCGGCCAGATTCAGCGCCGCGGCACCGTCGGCGCGGGTCAAAAGTCCCGAACCCAGGATGATCATGGGTCGCTGGGCGTTCTTCAAAATCTGCGCGAAAGGATGGCTGCCTTCGGCGATGGCGGCCAAAGTCGCAATCCCGGTGCCGAGTTGCTCGACAGGATAGGTGAGATCCACGGCCGGGCCGATATTGGCGATCTTCAAGGGTCCGGCCAGCCAGGCCTTGCGGATGCGGGCATTGAGCACGGGCGCATCCCAGCGCGGATTGGCGCCCACCAGAAGGATCGCATCGGCCGCTTCCACGCCGGCGATGGTGGTATTGAACAGATAGGTCTGGCGCGGGCCGGCGGAAATCTTGGCGCCGTCCTGGCGGCAATCCAGATTGACCACGCCCAGCGCGGTCATCAGGTCCTTGAGCGCCTTGATCTCTTCGGCAGCGGCAAGGTCCCCCACCACGGCCGCCATCTTGGCGGGCGCGGTGGCGCGCGCCTTGGCGGCGATGGTGGCGAAGGCTTCAGCCCAGCTTGCCGGCTTCAGCTTACCATTGACGCGCACATAGGGGCGGTCGAGCCGCTGGCGCACAAGCCCATCGCAGGCATGGCGCGCCTTGTCGGAAATCCACTCCTCGTTCACATCTTCATTGAGGCGCGGCAGCACCCGCATCACCTGCGGACCGCGCGCGTCGACGCGGATGTTGCAGCCTTGCGCGTCCATCACGTCGATGGATTCGGTCTTGCGCAATTCCCAGGGCCGCGCGTTGAAGGCGTAAGGTTTCGAAGTCAGCGCCCCCACCGGGCAGAGATCGACCACATTACCGGACAGTTCGCTGGCGAACGCCTTTTCCAGATAGGTGGTGATCTCCATGTCCTCGCCGCGGCCGGTGGCGCCCAGATCGGGCACCCCCGCCACTTCGGTGGCGAAGCGCACGCAACGAGTGCACTGGATGCAGCGGGTCATGATGGTCTTGACCAGCGGCCCCATATATTTGTCTTCGACGGCGCGCTTGTTCTCGTTGAAGCGGTGGAAGGCGGCGCGGCCATAGCCCATCGCCTGGTCCTGCAGATCGCACTCGCCACCCTGGTCGCAGATCGGGCAATCGAGCGGATGGTTGATCAGGAGGAATTCCATCACGCCCTCGCGCGCCTTGCGGGCATAGGGGCTGGTGGTGTTGATCTTGGCCGGCGTGCCGTCCTTGTTGGGGAAGATGTCCTTGACCTGCAGCGCACAGCTCGCCTGCGGCTTGGGCGCGCCCACCCATTCCACCAGGCACATGCGGCAATTGCCGGCCACCGACAGGCGTTCGTGATC
>JAFKFF010000168.1 GCA_017307315.1 Alphaproteobacteria bacterium | reverse complement strand
GAAAAGCGTCGAATCTTTCCAGCTGCTTGGGCCAGGCGTAATCGCGGACCACCCGGCGGCGGGCGGCCTCGCCCAGGGCGCGGGCCTCCGGGACGGCGCAGGCGATACAGGCCTGCGCAAACGCCTCCGGGCTCTCCGCCAGCAGCAGTTCGGAACCGGCCACGGCGTCGATGCCTTCCAGCGCGTCCGGCGTCACCACGGTCGGCCGGGCCATCGCCATCGCTTCCAGCACCTTGTTCTGGATGCCGCGCGCGATGCGCATGGGCGCGACGCTGCCGGTGGCATGGGCGATATAGGGCCGGATATCGGCCACCCGCCCGGTGACGAAGACACCCGGCAGGTTCGCCAGCGCCCGCACCGGGGCGGCGGGATTGGAGCCGGCGATATGGAATTGCGCGCCCGGCAAGGCGCGGCGAACGATGGGCAGCACGGTTTGCGCGAACCAGCTCACCGCATCGACATTGGGCGGATAGTCCATCGCGCCGGTGAAGACGAAATTCGCCACATCCGTGGCATAGGGCGGCGGAAATGCCAGCGCGGGATCGAAATAGGCCAGATCGACGCCGTTGCTGACATGATGCACCTTGCCGCGGAACGCGGGCTCGCGTTTCTGGAACAGCGCCGCTTCGGCTTCCGACACGAAGAGGCTCCAGTCCGCCTCGCGCGCGATGCGCGCTTCCAGCTGGGCGATCTTGCGCGCTTCCCGGCGATAGACCCAGTTCATGGGAAAGCCGTGGGTCTTGGAGTAGCTCAGCCATTTCTCGGAATCGAGATCGACCAGATCGACCATCAGGGGCGCGGTTCGTTTCAGATCCAGGACGTAAGGCGCCATGTTGGAGGAAAAAACGAAGATCAGGTCGGGCTGGACGGTATCCAGCACGCGGCGCACCCATTTTTCCAGCCCGCGATCGCGGTAGAAGACGACGCTGAGCGCCTCGCCGGTGAGAAGGCCGCGAAGGCTCGCGGCCTTGGCGCGGCCCCGGTCCAGCCGCGCGAAATAAGACGAGGCGCAAAGCGCCTTCACCGTGTCGATGTGCCGGACATCGTGGGGATCGTCGACCAGGCAGCCCAGATGCACGTCATAACGCTTGCGCAGATGCTGGAGAATCTGGAACTGGCGAATCTTTTCGCCCTTATCCGGCGGATAGGGGATGCGCTGGGTGAGAAAGAGCAGCTTGTCCATGCGCCCTCTTCACGCCAGGCTGCGGCTGATGAAGGGCGAGATCGCGTTCGCCACCGGTATCGGCAGGCGCTGCCAGGCGGCGATGATTTTCGCGTAGCGCGGATTGGTGGGATTGAGATTGGGCAGCGTGTCGCGTCCGATCAGAAGATATTGGTGGGTGATCGGGCGGGGCGAAAAGCCCCAATTGCTCTTGAAGCTGTAGGGACCGGTGCCGACCTTGCTGCGCCCGAAATCGAAGACCGTGGCGCCGCGCTCCACCGCCCGGCGCATCAGCGCCCAATACATCATGTCGTTGGCGCCGCTGCGGCGCGCTTCCACCAGGCTGCCGGTATAGTAGGGAAGTACCTTGTCGCGATAATAGAAGCTCATCACGCTGGCGGTCGGAACCCCATCCTTGCGCACCGTCAGAATCTCGCAGGCATTGCCGAACACGGTCAGCAGATTCTCGTAAAAGCGCCGCGGCAGGATGGGCGTGCCGTGATCGCGCAGGGTGCGGGCATAAAGATCGAAAAAGGGCTGGATGGTGCGTTCGATCGCGACCGTGAAGCCCTGCTCCAGCGCCTTGCGCACCACCGCGCGCTGCTTGCGCGGGATCTGCTTCAGATTGTCGGCCTCCTCGCGTGCGATCGGGCCCTCGAAGCCGGCATAAAGATCGCCCTTGGCCTTCCAGGCCTGGCCGGCCTCGGCGCAATCACGCAATTCGACATAGGCGACCTTGCGGGCGCGGCCCAGTTCCTCGGCCTCGCCCAGCAATTCCGCCAGCGCCGATGGATCGGATGCCAAAGGACCGCCGCCGACGGAAAAGCCTGTACTGATCAGGAAATGGCCGAACAGGCGGCTGTCGATCTCGGTGAGCGGCAGGATGCCGGAAATCTTTCCGTCCGCGCGGCGCGCCGCCAGATAGGGACAGGCATGGCCGAAGCTGCGCTTGACCACCTCGCGCCAGCCGGACAACTGGAAGAAATTGGCATCGGGACGGGACGCGGCATAGTCATCCCATTCCGCCGACGCGGCGGGCGTATCAGGCAGCAGCATCGCGGGACTTTTGCGGCGCCCGCGCGGAAGATCCGTCGAGGAAAATTCTGTCCATCCGGTCCCAGCGGAAGTCGCGGGTCAGGCGGCGCAGACGGTCGCCGGTCTTGGCGAGGTTGGTGTAGTGCCGGAAGACCGATTTGGCGGACACGCCTGTCGCGCGCGGCTGGCCCGGATCGATTTCCCAGGGATGGATATAGAAGACGGCGGGCTGGCGGTCGCGCCGGTTGATGCGCCCCAGCGCAGCCTTGGAAACCGCATAGGGCAGAAGCCGGAAATAGCCGCCGCCGCCCGCCGGATAATTCTTGTTCCCGAAGCGCACCGTGGCGATGGGAATCTCGACCAGGCTGCTCACGCCCGCCGGGCGATAGGGCACGCGCGGCGCGTCGGGATTGGAATAATTGTCCCGCGCCACCGGATAGACGCTGGAGGAATAGCGGAAGCCCTCTTCTTCCAGCACCGGCCAGGCGTAGGGCGTATGCGCGCCCACGCTGAACGTCGCGGCGCGATAGCCGCGCACTTCCACCCCGCCGATGTCTTCCAGGATCGCCTTGGTGCGCCTTATGTCGGCGCGGAATTCCTCCGCGGTTTGGGAATCGACGCGATAATGGCAATAGCCGTGGCTCGCCAGCTCGTGCCCGCCTTCGACGATGGCACGCACCATGGCGGGATGGCGCTCGGCGATCCAGCCCAGGGTGAAGAAGGTGGCCTTCACGCCCGCGGCGGCGAAGATATCGAGAAGCTCGCCCGTGTTGCGCTCGACCCGCGACGGGCAATTCTCCCAGTCGGAGCGGGCATAGGCCTTTTCCAGCGACTGGACCTGGTAATAGTCCTCCACGTCAACGGACAGGCCGTTCACGATGGGAGATGTTCCAGATCCCGTCTCCATGATCCCTGCTGTCAGAACTGCTTGGCGAGCGCCACGTAGAGGACGTTCTCGCTGTAGCCGGAGTTGCCCGGCACCAGCAGGTCCTGGCGCTGATAGGCATAGCCGGCAACGCCGCGCAGGGTGGGATTGAGCGCGTATTCCAGCGCGAGATCGCCGCCCACGCCCTCATTCTCGCCGAAAAAGGGGTTGGCGAAGGTACGATAGTAATTCACCCCGGCCTGCAAGCGCAGGTCCGGCGCGAGATCGCGGCCGTAATTGATGCCGGTGACGAGCGAACGGTCGCGGGAATTGAGCGCCAGAAGCAGGCGATCGTTCCAGTTCCCCCGCAGCTCGATGGTGTCGCCGTCACCTTGATAGACCAGATGCAGCTCGGCGGTCTTGGCCAATGCGGTCTGGTCGTCGAGATTGCCGTTGATCGCGAATGTGGGATTGGCAAGCGGCGCCGGCAATTGCGCCGTCGGCGAGGCGAAATTCATGAAGGCGGAATTGATCTGCAGCTGGGCGGGCTGGACCGCTTCGAAATAGCGGCCATCGGCGAAAAGCCGGCCGGAAAGCTGCAGATGAAGCTCGCCTCTCCAGGCGGCGAAGCCGAAGCGCTCGCCCCGTTCCACCGAGACCCTGGATTGCTCGTTGATGATCCATTCCGCGCCGCCGCTCCACATCGCGTCCTTGATATTGACGATGCCGGGCTGGGTGACGCTGTCATAGCCCCCGCGGGCGATCAGGCGCAGTTCGGGGAAGATGCTGATGTAGAAGGTTTGCTGGGCGCTATAGGCCTGGAAATCATTGTCGTCGCTCTGGACTTGCGCATTGGTGACCGCCTGATAGCCCAGATAGCGGGTGCCGGTGTCCAGGCTCGCCGCGCCTTCCAGGATGGTGGAATTGAACGGCACATTGGCCGTGCTGCCCTGGGGATTGCCGAAAAAGACCTGCGCGAAGCGGCCGACCATATCGAGATCGGCGAAATCGTCCACCGTCGTGGTCAGATGCGGCCCGATATCGTAGGTCGCGATCGTGACCTGATTGGCGGTTCCCACGCGATTGATCGCGGGCGTGCCGAAAGTCGAGATATTGCCGTTGGTCAGATAGGCGTCGCCTTCCAGCGCCAGGAAATTGGGAACCAGCGCATAGGAGGCCTTGCCCTGGGCGTCGCCGGAAAAGCCGCTGAGCTGACCCTCGTTCAAATAAGCGTCGTAATAGGCATGGCCGACGACATTGGCCGTGAAAGGTCCGCGCGCATTGAGCTCGGCGCCGATCATGGGCCGGGTGATCAGGTCCGCCTGCTTGTTGGTCGATGTCAGCAGCGCGTTGTCGGTGAAGGTTTCCTGCAGGCCGGCCATCGGGGTGATGGAGAAGGGCCTGGTATCCTCAATCGGCTCGCCGTTGGCCGAAAAAGCGCCCTTGGCGAACAGGTCCGTATAGACGCCCTGCGCCGCGGCGCCGGTGGCGCTCAACGCCAGCAGCAGAATGCAACCGCCCGCGACGTAACCGGCGCGGCCGACCCGGCCAACCCCCAAAGACTGCATATCCCCTCGCCACCAAAAAAGTGACGCCGATTCACGAATTTCTCGAATAACGGACCGGCGACCTGGAATGATCAGTCTTATTGAAGACCATAGCTACCCGGGATTCGTCAATCGGCCCGGCCTGGCGGTGCAAAATCCCCAGGCCTTCGTCGATGTCTTTCCGGCGGGTCTGTCCCTTGGCGGCCACAAACAGGAGCTGGCCGGCATAGCCGGCCAGCGAAATGGTTTCGCTGCAGGCCAGGACCGAGCCGGAATCGATGATGACGATCCTTTTCTCGGACCCGTCATGGAAGGTCTTCAGCAACTGGGTCATCCGGTCGCTGGTGATCAGTTCGGGGGCGGTGATGCGGGGAAGTCCGGAGGGGACTGCATAAACGCCCTTCACGCTGGTGGGATAGACGATGTCCTCGATCCCGATCTCTTCATTCTCCAGGAAATCCAGCAG
>JAFKFF010000167.1 GCA_017307315.1 Alphaproteobacteria bacterium | reverse complement strand
TTTCCTGGCGGTGTTCTCCAGAATGCGCGCAAGCGTGGCGATGATGGCCGCAGGCTGGATTTCCGGCCGCTTGGCATAATCGCGGGCCGCGCGCGCGTATCCGGCATAGGCGACCGGGTTGTCCCAGATTCGCGACAGGGCGGTGAGCCAGTCTTCCACCGGCGCGCGGGCGGGCACGGTGAGGCCGCCGGAGCCGATCGACTGGGGAAGCCCGCCCCTGTCGCTGCCCAGGACCGGTATGCCGTTGAGATGGGCTTCGGTCGCCACCCGCCCCCAGGTTTCTTCCCACTGCGAAGGCACGAGCAGCAGGCGCGCCTTGGCATAGAGCGAGCGCATATCGTCGGTCGGCGGATGAAGCGTGATGTTGCCCGCGCGGTTGGCGCGGGCTTCGAGTTCGGCGATCCGCTCCGGCCTGAGAATCCAGCTCAGGACAAAATCGAACGGAATGTCGGGCCGGCGCTCGGCGATGGCGAAGGCGGTTTCCAGGCCTTTGCGCGGGACGGTGTTGACGAAAAGAATCCGGCCGGGATCGGTGGACGTCTCGTAATAGCGCGCGTCGATCAGGGGAAGCACCACCTCCGAATCGAGGCCGGCATAGTCCTTGATGCGTTGCGCGGTGAAATCCGAATTCGCCAGCAGGGTGAAATCGAAACCGTCAAGCTTGAGCAGATAGTCCAGCGATTCCACTTCATGGACGTAAAGCGCCAGCGGGACACCCGTTTGCGACAAGGCTTGCAGGATCGGTCGGGGGGCGGTGGACTGCACCACCGCGACGTCGGGCCGGAAGCGGCGCACCACTTCGTCGCTGCGCGTCATGTCCCAGCCCCGGAACGCCGGATAGCCGCATACCTTGTCGCTGGGAAATTCCACGCGCGGCGGCAGGACGCGGCGCAGCCGGTTGCGCCAGCTGAGCCAGGAGCCATCCACCCACATCGCCGCCAGGACGGCGGGGTGAAAGCCGTGTTCGGACAGCACCACGCTCAGTTCATGCGTGTTGCGTTCGCCACCGCCGCCGCCCTGGGGGAAATGGATGTGATCGGTGGCGAAAAGTATCCGCAGTGTCATGAACCCCCAAGCCCCGGTTCATTCTCTACGCTGGCGAGGCGGCGCGAGAAGATCCTTTCAGGAGGTCCAGATAAATGCCGGATCTTTGCGGGACGTTCGGCCATCCCAAGCTGCGCCGTGGCACACGCGCCATCCTTTCATAGGTGTCGTGGAATTCCGCGGCCATCCGTTCCGCCGAGAACACGCCCACCGCGCGCGCATGGCCCGCTTCGCCCAGTTCCTGCCGCCAGCCCGGATTTTCCGCCAAGCGGGTGAAAGCGGCCACCAGCGCCTCGACATCATCGGGCAGCACCAGAAGGCCGGTCTTCTCATGAACGATGACTTCGGGAATTCCGCCGACCCGTGTCGCGACCACGGGACGGCGGCAATAGCCGGCTTCGGCCAGCACCAGGCCGAACGCGTCGGCGCGGGACGCGAGCGCGATCACGTCGCACGTCTCGTAGAGATCGATAATGGGATCGTGATAGCCCAGGAAATGCACCCGGTCCGACACGCCCAGCTCGGCCGCCAGTTTCTTGAGCGGCTCGCGCTCCGGTCCGTCGCTGGCGACCAGAAGATGCGGCGCCGTCTCGCCCGCCATGGCGGCCATCGCCCGGACCAGAAGGTCATGGCCCTTGCGCCGGATCAGCGATCCCACCGCGCCCACCGTCAGGACGTCGACCGGGATTCCCAGGCTGGCGCGAAGATTGGTCGCCGGTTGCGCCGTCAGGCGCTTGAAGTCGATGCCGTTGTAGATCACCTGGGTGCGGCTCTCGGGAACGCCGTCCTGAATGGGGCCTTCCAGCACCTGTGCCGAAACCCCGACCAGAAGATCGGCCTGGTGCAGCAGCAGCGCGTACCGGCTGCGCCGCAGATAATCGATGTGCATGTGGGTCAGGACCGGCAGCCGCAGCGAACGGGCGGCCGGGACCAGCCACTGGGTCGGCGCCGCGCTGTTGGCGTGCAGAACGGCGATGTCGTGGCGCCGGGCAATGGCCTTGGCTTCGCGCACCAGCGCGGAATATTTCCGCAGGCTGAAAGGCGGCGATCCGGCATCCAGGTAATATTCGAAATCCGTTCGGTGGGTGAGGTAACCGGCGCCGCGGCAGGCGTCCGCCATTTCCAGACCGTTGCACCAGACGATGGGCTCGATGCGCGAGCGGTCGAGATAGCGCAAGAGGTCCAGGAGAAGAGTTTCGCTTCCGCGAATCCATTGATCCCCGAAGTGGGTGAAGAGGACGGGGAGGGGACGTTGCGGTTCCATGAGCCTTTCTGATGCAAAAAACCTGCCATGGGCAGGGCGAGAGGTGATCGCTCCGAAGACCCAAACGCGAGGGTGCTCCCCACCTCAGGGGACAAAAATGCTGCCGGAACAGGCAGATGTTCAAGGGCGGTGATTAGACAGAAATTCCCTCACTAGAACGTCAACGAACGGCGCGATCGCTGTCCCGAAACGGTAAATCCGTCATCCTTTTCAGGACATGGTTCTTAAGAGTGTTGACGGTCGTTAACCGTTTCGAGACGGTCGCACAAAGCAAGGAATTCCGCGGCCCGGTGTTTCCAGTCGCTCTGCCGTACCGCCTCCAGGCCGCCCTCGGCCAGCCGGCGGTAAAGCACGCCGTCCCCGAGCAGCCGCGAGACGGCATGAGCGATCTCCTCGATATTCTCGCCGTCCACCGCCAGACCGTTGACCCCGTCTTGCACCGCGTCGATCACGCCCCCCGCGCGGCCGGAAACCACCGGCTTGCCGCAGGCATTGGCTTCCAGGAAGACCAGGCCGAAGCCTTCGGTGTCGCCGTCCGGCATTTGACGGTTGGGCAAGGCGAACAAGTCGGCCTGGGCATAGAGATCGGTCAGCGCCGCATCGTCCACTTCGCCCAGGAGCGTGACGCGTGCTTGGACGCCATGCTGTGCGATCAGCGATTCCAGCGTGGGCCGGAGCGGGCCTTCGCCCGCGATGAGGAGGTGCGCGTCGGGCGAGGATGCCAGGATGGCCGGCATCGCCCTGATCAGATGATCCTGGCCCTTGCGCGCCACCAGCCGCCCCACGTTGAGGATCACGCGCCGGCCCGCGACGCCGTAGCGTTCCGCGATGTCGGCGCGCGGCGGCCGCGGCTGGAACCTGGCGGTATCGACGCCGTTGGGAATGAGCACGATCTTGCCGGGATCGATGCCCATCAGGCGGACCAGCGCATCGCGCGTGAAGCTGCTGACCGCGATCACGGCGTGAGCGTGGGCCAGGAAGCGGGCGCGCCAGCGGTCGAACAGGCCGCCGCCATCGTGGGTGGTGACTTCCTCGCCATGCACATAGACCAGGACCTTGTAGCCGAAGAGGTAGCGCAGCGGAAAAACCAGCCAGCCGCCATAGACCAGATCGCCCAGGCAGATGATGCGCGCGCCTTCGCGGCGGGCGACCATCACGGCGCGCGCCAGCACCTTGGCCATCAGCTTCAAGTCTCCAAGCCGGGTGCCGAGGCCGGGGTCTGTCTTTTGCGCGGGACGCAAGAGATCCGTCCGGTGGATCGGATAACCCGCCCGGGCGTCATGCGCGGCGAGATCGGGGAAAGGGCGTCCGGTCGCGTAATCCCGCCGCGCGCTGAAGCCGGCTATGGCGCTGTCGGCGCAGCGGCAAAGATTCTCATACACGACAGCCGATCCGCCCGTGACGGGCGGAAAGGTGCTTGAGATGAGAAGCACGCGCGCCAACTTGTACTTGCTCCTTCCGGCACTGCAGCCAGTTTTCATTTGGACGCAGGCACGTGGTCAGCCCGCCCGACAGCCCATGACGAATCCGTGACGCGAATTTGACCGGAATTCCGCTAAGTTATTCTGAAGAAATGCCTTTATATATTCCATGGCGATCGAGGCTTATGCTTAAGGTGTCCCCGGCGCCGGCTCATTTAACCATCTTTTTACATCCCCGATTGCCTGGCGCGAGAGCCGGGCAGATTGTCCCGCACAGTGGTGAGTGCTTCGGCCGGTCCCGGGAAAAGTCCCGTACCGTCAAGCTTGGCGTGTTCGGGGCGCGGTAAAGGATTTTCCAGGCGGATGGCCGATATTCAAGCGAGCGATAGCCGGATGGCCGTCAAACCGGCGCCGCGGACCGAAGGGCGTTTCCCGCTCTCCGGCAAGCCGGAATATGCCTATATCGACTGCCTGCGCGGCTATGCCGTGCTGATGGTCATCGTCAACCATGTGACCTACGCGATCCCGCAATTACCCTGGCGGGCGCACCAGCTGGGCGCTTTCGGCTGGCACGGCGTGCAGCTTTTCTTCCTGGCGAGCTGCATCACGCTTCTGATGTCGTCCAGCTACGAGCGCACCCGCATGGGACGGGTGAGCTTCGGCGACTTCTTCGTCCGCCGCTTCCTTCGCATCGCGCCCATGTATTACCTCGCGGCGCTGCTCTACTGGATTCTGTTTCCCAGCGCCCAGGCGACCATCGGCAAGCTTCTGGCTTCCTTCGCCTTCGTCAACGCCTGGCACCCGGTGACCACCACCACCACCGGCGATTGGCAGGTGGTGCCGGGCGGCTGGAGCATCGGCGTGGAATTCACCTTCTACTTCCTGTTTCCCGTCTTCTTTTCCCTGATCACCAGCCTGCGGCGCGCGGTTCTGGCGCTCTTTCTGGCGCTGGCGGTTGGGGCGGTCGCCGACAGCCTGGCGATGGCGCCGCTCGCCGCGGCCTATGGCGCGGTCGCGGCCGACAATTTCCTCTATTACTGGTTCTTCAATCAGGCGCCGGTTTTCGCGCTGGGCGCCGTGGCCTATTTCACCATTCGCAGCGTGGAGGCGAACCCCGATTGGGTGTTGACCCGCCTCTTGCGCCGGCGGGGCCAATGGGTGCTGGCGGCCAGCCTGTTGCTTCTTCTGGCGATCGCGCCCGCACCTATCCCCTTCGCGCACCAGCTTTTGCTGAAGCCGCTGATGCCGCAATTCCTGGCGGCGTCGCTGGCCTTCTTCGTCTTCATCCTGGCGATGTCGCAGAGCCGCGACTCGCTTCTCGTCAATCGCTGGATCGCGGCGCTGGGCAAGG
>JAFKFF010000166.1:1534-8837 GCA_017307315.1 Alphaproteobacteria bacterium | reverse complement strand
TTGGCGCCGCGCGCGGCGATTTCACTGTCGAACGCCTTGTAGACCTCGTCCGACAGGAGTGGCTTGAGGCTGGCGCGGTCGCCATCGGCGAACGCCTTGAGGATCGTCTCATAGGCGGTGCGGGCGCCGCTCAAAAAACGGCCGGTTTCGAAACTGGGATCGGCCAGCTGAATGTCAAACAGGCTGCGCGGCTGCGGGCCCGTCACGCGCTCGACCGGCTGGGGACGGGGGGCGGAGCCGGCCAAAGCGGGCGTCGGCCGGTCCTGCGGCTGCGGCTCGTGGCCGGTGCGCCGGCCCAAAATCGTGTACAGCCGGAACAGGACCACGCCCGCGACCATGGCGGCGATCAGAATCGCGATCAGTTGCGCGTCCGGCATTTCGAGCGGCCCAAGCATGAGGGAACCCTAGCCCCGCAAGGGGCGGCGGGTCCAGAAGCGCCATGATCGATAACGCCGCAGCCCCGTATTCCGTGCCTTTTCCTTGTCAGTCCGGCCTCATCATGGTAGCGCCGCACCCGCTATCAACAGGGAAGCAAGCATGAGCAGCGTCGGAACCCCTGCCCCGGGCGAAGGGACCGCCCCCGCCCCGAATTTTCAGGCCGTCGGCCAGTACATCAAGGACCTGTCGTTCGAAAATCCCGGCGCGCCCGCCGGCCTGACCGACCGGCCGCAGATCGAATTCGGCATCGACGTCCAGGCCCGGCGCGGCGACGACCAGCATTTCGAGGTCGAGTTGAAGCTGCGCGTGCACGCCAAGAGCGAGGAGCGGCAGCTCTTTTTGCTCGAACTGGCCTATGCCGGCCTCTTCCGGTTGCAGAACATCCCGGAGGAAGCGATGCAGCCGGTGCTGCTGATCCAGTGCCCGCACATGCTGTTCCCCTTCGCGCGCCGCATCGTCGCCGACATCGTGCGCGACGGCGGCATGCCGCCCCTGATGATCGAGCCGATCGATTTCGTGCAGCTGTACCAGGCCAAGATGGGCCAGGCCGCCGCCGCCCAGGCGCCCGCCGGCACCGCCTAGAGCGCGATCCGGAAAAGGCGGGAAGCCGGTTTTCCGAAGGTCGCGCGACAAACGGAGAACCGTCAGGCCTCAGCCAGTTTCCAGATCGGCTTGTCGCCCAGCTGGCTGGCGACAAAGGCGGCGTGGCGCGCAGCCTCTTCTTCGGTGAGCCGGGACGCCAGGGGCACGGGCCGCTGGCGGGCGCGATTGTTCTCTTCCGGCCCCGCGTGGGCCGCGGCCTCGACCGGGGCCAGCGCCAGGCCGCGCTGCCGCCCGCCCACCAGTTCCAGATAGACCTGGGCGGTCAGCTCGGCGTCCAGCAGCGCGCCATGCTTGGAGCGGGCGGTGAGATCGATGCTGAAACGCTTGCACAATTCGTCCAGCGAATAGCGCGCGCCGGGAATCTTGCGCTTGGCGATCTCGATCGTGTCCACCGTGCGCGCCATGGCGAGCGTCGGGCGGCCCAGCCGCGACAGCTCGGCATTGATGAACTTCATGTCGAAACCGGCATTGTGGATCACCAGCACCGCATCGCCCACAAATTCCAGGAACTCGTCCACGATATGGGCAAAGAGCGGCTTGTCGCTGAGGAACTCCGTCGAAAGGCCGTGCACGCGCTGGGATTCGATCGGCACGTCGCGCTCGGGATTGAGATAGAATTGTTTGGAGCGGCCGGTGGGGAAATGATCCTCCAACTCAACCAGACCGATTTCCACGATGCGATGGCCTTCGCCCGGCTCAAAGCCCGTCGTTTCGGTGTCGAAGACTATTTCACGCATCGCGGTTCAGCTTGGTCCTGATGTCGGCCAAGATCATTTTCACCTGCTGGCGCGCATGATCCAAGCCCTTGTCGGTCATCACCACATAATGCGCCTGTTGACGCTTTTGCGCGTCCGAGAACTGGCGGGCCTTGAGCGCCTGGAATTTTTCTTCCGTCATCCCGGGCCGGGCCAGGACGCGCTGGCGCTGCACCGCATCCGGGGCGCTGGCGACCACGATGGCGTCCATGCCGGCATCGGCGCCGGTTTCGAACAGAAGCGGCACGTCGAAGAGGACGATGGGCGCCCCGGTGGCGCGAAGGAAGTCGTCCCGTTCCATGACCACCAGGGGATGGACCAATGTCTCCAACATTTTGAGCGCGGCGGGATCGTTCACCACCAGGGCCGAAAGCGCGGCCCGGTCCACCGCGCCGTCTTTCACCGCGCCCGGAAAGGCACGCGATGGCGGCATCGGCGTCATGCACCGGCACGCCTTCGGCGGCGAACAGCCTGGCGGTTTCGCTTTTGCCCATGCCGATGGAACCGGTCAGCCCCAGGACGAAAGGCCTAGGCATGGTCGAGTGCCCGTTCCAGGCAAGCGCGCAGGCCCGGCGTCACTTGCGGGCGCGTGCCGAAAAAGGCTTCGAAGGACGGCGCCGCCTGGTGCATCAGCATGCCCAGGCCATCGATGGTCTTGTGACCCCGTGCCGCGGCGTCTTTCAAAAGCGCGGTTTGCAGCGGATTGTAGACGATATCCAGCACCGCCGCGTCTTTGCGCAGCGCGGTGAGGTCCAGCGCCAGCGGCGGATTGCCTTTCATCCCCGCGCTGGTGGTGTTGACGAGAAGATCGGCCTTTGCCGCGTGGGCGGGCCAGTCCGCCAATCCGCCGGTCTCGATCTTCGCATGCACGCGCGGCTTCAACGCCATCGCCAACGTCGCCGCCTTGTCGGCATGGCGGTTGAGGATTCGAATTTCGGCGGCCCCCAAAGCGTTCATCGCCAGGACCGCGCCGCGCGCGGCGCCGCCCGCGCCCAGAAGCAGGACGGTCCGGCCTTCCAGCGAACCTGTCTCTTCCCGCAGGGATTCCGTCAGGCCGACCGTGTCGGTGTTGCGGGCTTCGATGCGGCCGTCGGGATGGAAAATGAGAAGATTGGCTGCCTGCGCCTCCCGCGCCGCATCGTCGCAGACATGGCCCAAGGCAAAAGCAGCTTCCTTGTGCGGTACCGTGACGTTGACGCCGCGAAATCCGGCCCGCTGCAAGCCGGCGATTATGCGCGCGAAATCCTCCCGCGCCACCGCCAGCGGCACCATGGCACCGTCGATGTCCAATTCCTCCAGCCAATAGCCGTGCAGGAGCGGCGACAGGGAATGGCGGATCGGCCAACCCACCACGCCCGCGATCTTGCCCGCGCCCGTCAGCATCACGCCTCCAGCAATCCCTCGGCCCGCAGCGCCCCCAGAACCGGCAGCAGCGGCAAGCCCAGGATGGAAAAATAGTCGCCCTCGACCTTTTCGAAAAGCTGGGCGCCCAGGCCTTCGAAATGATAGCCGCCGACGGAACCGAGCAGGGCCTCGCCCCCCCGCGCCAGATAGCGGTCCACAAAAGCCTCGCTCAAGGGTCGCACCCACATCCGCGTGGTTGCGACATGGCGCCAGAGAATCTTTCCATCCCGGGCCAGCGCCGCCGCGGACACCAGATGATGATCGCGGCCCGACAGGCGCAGCAACAAGCTTCGCAGCGCCGCGAGATCGGCGCTTTTCCCCAGGATTTCCTCACCCAGGACCAAGACGGAATCCCCACCCAGGACGGTTTCGCC
The DNA here is from genome assembly GCA_017307315.1 of Alphaproteobacteria bacterium. Classification (GTDB taxonomy): domain Bacteria; phylum Pseudomonadota; class Alphaproteobacteria; order Micropepsales; family Micropepsaceae; genus Rhizomicrobium. Next base: position 5,263 of record JAFKFF010000166.1, on the reverse strand, counting down.
GGGCCGGCGGTTGGAGACTTCCAAAGCCTTCTGTTCCGCCAATTCCCCTGCAACCCGATCGGCCCGCGCGGCCTTCGCCACCAGCATCCGCATCAGGGCCGGTTCGTCGATCGCGGCGGGCACGACCGCGAAGGTCACGCCGGCGGCACGCAGCAGGACCTGGCGGCTGGCGCTGGCGGAGGCGAGAACCAGTTCCTTCACGCACTCCGCTCCCGCCGCTCGCTGAGCAGGTTCATCACCGCGGCGGCGGTTTCCTCGATCGAACGGCGGGAGACGTCGATCTGCGGCCAGTCATTCTGCTCGAACAATTTGCGGGTGGTGGCGATTTCGGCCCGCACGGCATCCAGATCGACATAATCGGTGGCCCGTTCCTCGCCCATGCTGGTCAGGCGGTTGCGGCGCACCTGGACCAGCCGGTCGGGAGACACCCACAGGCCCACCACCATCGGTCCCCTGGCCTGCAGGAGCGGCGCGGGAAGCGCCATGCCGGGAACCAGCGGGATGTTGGCGGCGCGCACGCCGCGGATGGCGAGATAGACGCAGGTCGGCGTTTTGGAGGTGCGGCTGGCGCCCACCAGGATCACTTCGGCTTCGTGGATGGAATCCAGAGACTGGCCGTCGTCATGCTGGATGGTGAAGTTCAGGGCTTCGATGCGGGCGAGGTAGCGCTGATCCACCTCGTGCTGGCCGCCGGGGCGGTGGGTTTCGGCAATGCCCAGGAACCGGGACAATTCCATCACCGGCCGTTCCATCACATCGACGCAGGCGATATTGAGGCTGCCGCAGCGGGTCAGCAGCATCTCGCGCAGGCGCAGATTGACCAGGGTGAAGAAAACCAGGCCCGGGCTGATCGCGATATGGTCGATGGAGCGTTGCAGCTGATGCTCGCTGCGCACCAGGGCATAGGAATGGATCTGCACGTCCACGCCTTCGAACTGCGCCAGCGCGGCGTTGGCGATCGCGTTCAAGGTTTCGCCGGTGGCGTCCGACACCAGGTGGATATGAAATTTTTGCTCCACAAACCGTTCCCAATTCTTCCCCGGAAAGGGGTTATGCCCTCTTGCCGTCCCTGTGGACAGCGGGAAATCGGGGATCAACGGGCGGGTCGTCCCCAGAGCCATCCCAAGCGCGCGGGCAAAGTGGCGCAGCCCATGGCCCGACCAAGCTCTTGAGTCGCCTGGCCTCAGGCTCTAGACGAACCAGATACCAACCGAAACTTCCACAACCCACAGGCCTTACATCATCTTCACCAGTTACTCTTAAGAGTCTTGTTTTGAAGGTTGCTTCGTGAAGCTAGGGATTGTTCTCTTCAATCTGGGTGGGCCGGACGGCCTGGAAGCGGTCGAGCCGTTTCTGTGCAATCTGTTTTCCGATCCGGCGATCATTTCCCTTCCGGGACTTCTGCGAAAGCCGCTGGCACGGCGGATAGCCCGACGGCGCGCGCCGCTGGCTCGAACGATCTACGGTCATATGGGCGGACGCTCACCGATCCTGGAAGAAACCCAAGCGCAGGCGCGGGCGCTGGAAACGCTGCTGGCCGGCGAGGAGATCGAGGCCAAGGTCGTGGTGGCGATGCGCTACTGGCATCCCTTCAGCGATGGCGCGGCGGAGGCGCTGCGCCGTTTCGCGCCCGAGCGCATCGTGCTTCTGCCGCTCTATCCGCAATTTTCCACCACCACCAGTGCGTCGTCTTTCGACGATTGGGATCGTGCCGCGCGCAAAGCGGGCCTTTCGGTGCCCACGGCGCGCATTTGCTGCTATCCGCGCAATGCCGGTTTCGTCGAGGCCGCAGCGGAGCGGATTTCCAGGACGATGCACGATCTTCGTCCGGGCTTCGGCTATCGCCTGCTATTGTCCGCGCATGGCTTGCCCAAGCGGGTGATCGCCAAAGGCGATCCTTATCAATGGCAAGTGGAACGCACTGCCCAGGCGCTTGTGGACAGGCTGGGGATAAAGGATCTGGACTGGGCGGTGTGTTATCAAAGCCGGGTCGGGCCGCTCAAATGGCTGGAACCGTCCACCGACGCGGAAATCCGCCGCGCCGGGCGTGACGGCAAGGGTGTGGTGGTGGCGCCCATCGCTTTCGTCAGCGAGCATTCCGAGACGCTGGTCGAGCTGGATATCGAATATGGCAAGCTTGCGCGCGAGGTGGGCGTGCCGGATTATCGCCGCGCCGCCACGGTAAGTGCCGCGCCGGCTTTCATCGAAGGTCTGGCGGGGCTGGTGCGCAGAGCCCTGGCAAGCGGGACCTGGAGCAGCGACGAAGGCGGACGCATCTGTCCCAGCCAATTCGGGCGCTGCGGCTATCGGGAGGAAGCATGAATTCGGTGCGCGATGCCCTGGCCGGCTATTCGGACTGGATCAAGGCGTTTCATGTGATCTTCGTGATCACCTGGATGGCGGGCATGCTCTATCTGCCCCGCCTGTTCGTCTATCACACCCAGACCAAGCCGGGTTCGGAAGGTTCGGAGCGGTTCAAGGTGATGGAGCGCAAGCTGCTGCGCGGGATCATCAACCCCTCCATGATCGCGGTGTGGATTTTGGGCCCGCTGCTGGCCTGGATCACCGGGGCCTATATGGATATCTGGCTGCAGATCAAATTCGCCCTGGTGATCGTCCTGAGCGGCATCCATGGTTTTCTGGCCCGGTGCTGGAAAGATTTCGCCGCCGACCGCAACACCCGTTCCGAACGTTTTTACCGGGTCCTTAACGAAATTCCGGCCGTCCTGATGATCGCGATTGTCATCCTGGCCGTGGTTAAGCCTTTTTCATAACCCCCTCCGGCCTTCGCAGCTTCGCTTTGGCGTACAGGCACCAGCCTGTGCGCCAAAGCGCTGCTACGGCCACCTCCCCCTCCAAGCGCTCCGCGCTGAGGGGGAGGCGCGGCACGACCAAGGCGCTCTGGCCATATTTGCAAGCCATTCGTTTCGGGCTATAAACGCTTCGTTCTCCAGACCCGCGCGGCAGAAGCGATACGCCGAATGCTCAAGGCCGGACGGCCGGTGCGGGTCCCAACCACTTCCCGATGAAACAGAGCAAGGGCCAGGCGCCCGCTTCATCGGACCGACCTCCTCTTTCTGGGTGTTCTCATGACTGTCCAAGACGGCCTGCAGGCGATGAAGCTGCAGGATCTCAAAAACAAGAAGCCCGCCGACCTGCTGGCTTTCGCGGAGGAACTCGAGATCGAGAACGCCTCGTCCATGCGCAAGCAGGACATGCTGTTCGCGATCCTGAAGGAGTTGGCCGAACGCGATGTGGAGATCCTGGGCCAGGGCGTGGTGGAGACCTTGCAGGACGGTTTCGGCTTCCTGCGCTCGCCGGAATCCAATTACCTGCCCGGCCCCGACGACATCTATGTCTCGCCGTCGCAGATCCGCCGCTTCGGCCTTCGCACCGGCGACACGGTGGAAGGCCCGATCCGCGCGCCCAAGGATGGCGAGCGCTATTTCGCCCTGCTCAAGGTTTCGACCATCAATTTCGAGGACCCCGAGCAGATCAAGCACAAGGTCCATTTCGACAATCTGACGCCGCTCTATCCCACGCGCTGGCTGAAGATGGAGCTGGCCGATCCGACCATCAAGGACAAGACCGGCCGCGTCATCGACATCGTTTCGCCCCAGGGCATGGGCCAGCGCGCCCTGATCACCGCGCCGCCGCGCACGGGCAAGACCGTCATCCTGCAGAACATCGCCAAGGCGATTTCGGCCAATCATCCGGAAGTCTATCTGA
>JAFKFF010000166.1:0-1510 GCA_017307315.1 Alphaproteobacteria bacterium | reverse complement strand
TGATCGTGCTTCTGATCGACGAGCGGCCGGAAGAAGTCACCGACATGCAGCGCACGGTGAATGGCGAAGTGATTTCCTCCACCTTCGACGAACCCGCCACCCGTCACGTCCAGGTCGCCGAGATGGTGATCGAGAAGGCCAAGCGCCTGGTCGAGCACAAGCGCGACGTGGTGATCCTGCTGGATTCCATCACCCGCCTCGGCCGCGCCTACAACACCGTGGTGCCGTCATCGGGCAAGGTGCTGACCGGCGGTGTGGACGCCAACGCCCTGCAGCGGCCCAAGCGTTTCTTCGGCGCCGCCCGCAACATCGAGGAAGGCGGCAGCCTCACCATCATCGCCACCGCGCTGATCGATACCGGCAGCCGCATGGACGAAGTGATCTTCGAAGAATTCAAGGGCACGGGTAACTCGGAAATCATCCTGGACCGCAAGGTCGCCGACAAGCGCGTCTTCACGGCCATCGACATCATGCGGTCCGGCACCCGCAAGGACGAACTGCTGGTCGAGAAGGGCACCTTGGCCAAGACCTATGTCCTGCGCCGCATCCTGGCGCCGATGGGCACGGTGGACGCCATCGAATTCCTGCTCGACAAGCTCAGGTCGGCGAAGAACAACGCAGACTTTTTTGAGTCGATGAACACGTAGTTTTTGCTGACCCTCTCCGGCCTTCGCAGCTTTGCTTTTGCGCTCCGGCTCACGCCTACGCGCTGCAAGCGCTGCTACGGCCACCTCCCCCATCAGCGCGCTGACGCGCACGGGGGAGGCGGACCTGCGTCAAGGCGCTCTAGAAATTGTTGGACCGTGCAAGTCCGGACTCGCGGTTTCTCCCTCCTGCACGATCTCTCTTCTCACCATGGCCGGCCTTGAGCCGGCCATCCAGGGATGTGCGCATAGGTCTGGATGGGCGGGACAGGCCCGCCCATGGAGAGAAAATTCAGGGAATAAGAACCGTTGCCCCGATGGTCTTTTTCGCGGCCAGCGCTTCCTGGGCCTTGGCGGCGTCTTTCAGCGGCACGCGCTGGTTGACCGCCACCTTCACCGCGCCGGACTTGATCACCGCGAAAAGATCGTCGGCGGTTTCCTGCATCTCCTGCGCGGTGCGGGTGAAATGCGCCAGGGTCGGCCGCGTCAGCATTAGCGAACCCTTGGTCGCCAGGATACCGAGCGGGAATGGCGTCACCGGGCCGGAGGAATTGCCGTAGCTCACCATCAGCCCACGCACTTGCAGGCAATCGAGCGAGGCTTCGAACGTGTCCTTGCCGATGGAGTCATAAACCACCGGCACGCCTTTGCCGCCCGTGATCTCGCGCACCTTCTTTTCCCAGCCAGGCTCTTTCGTATCGAGGACATAATCGCAGCCATTGTCCTTGGCCAGCTGCACCTTGTCGGGTGAGGTGGTGCTGCCGATCACGGTGGCGCCCAGATGCTTGGCCCATTGGCAGGCGATCTGACCGACGCCGCCGGCGGAGGAGTGAAACACGATGGTCTCGCCCGCCTTCACGGCATGG
>JAFKFF010000165.1:7577-10664 GCA_017307315.1 Alphaproteobacteria bacterium | reverse complement strand
GCAGCCCCATCAGCGCGCCGGCCGCCGGCTCCAGGCTCATCAAGGTGCCGAAGGCCTGGGCGGGAAGTCGCCGCAGCCCGATCATCTCCAGCGAATAAGGCACAGCGCTGGAAAGAATCGCAACGCCGATGCCCAGCGGCAGCACATCGGGCCGGAACATCGCCCCGCCCGCATGCACAAGGCCGATGGGAAAGATCACCGCCCCCGCCACCAGGATGCCCAAGCCGGTGGCATATTGGCCATGCGCCGCGCCCGCCTTTTGGCCGAAGACGATGTAAAGCGCCCAGCACACGCCCGCGCCGAAGGCCAGCATGACGCCACCCCAATCCAGATGCGCCGCGCCTTCGCGGATCGGCAAGAGCAGCACAAGCCCGATCACCGCCAGGAACACCCACAGGAAATCCAGCTTGCGCCGCGAATGGATCAGCGCCACCGACAGCGGCCCCGAAAATTCCAGCGCCACCGCGATGCCCAAGGGAATGGTCTTCAGCGCCATATAGAAGAGGAAATTCATCATCCCCATGGCGACGCCATAGACCGCCAGCGGCTGCCAATTGTCTTTCGTCAGTTTCGCGCGCCAGGGCCGCGCGAACGGGATCATGATCAGGGCCGACAGGCCGACGCGCAGCGCCACCGCCCCTTGCGCGCCCACCACCGGAAACAGCTGCTTGGCGACCGACGCGCCGATCTGGAAGCAGAACATCGCCACCAGCAGCGACGCGACCGCGACCCACACGCTCGTTTTACGGTGTTGTGACATGCCCCACGCTTCGCGGCCTGCCACGCCGGGCGCCGGTAACCCCATTATGCAGGGGATCGGCAAATGCCATCAACCCGCGCCGCGCGCATGGCTCGTCCCGGATTGCGAAATACGAGGCACTTTGCTTGTCATCTCCGGCCGAGCAATGCGTCTGCATTGCGAGGGGAAGGGTATCCAGGTGGAAGCAACGGGCCTGCTGTCGACGCCTGGATCCCCTTCCCCTCGCGTCGCATCTTCCGATGCGCCGCTCGCCGGGGATGACAGGACGGTCACGTTCGGTCATGCGCCCTGGTTTGACGCCGCGCCGATAAACCCCCAACATGGCCCAAAAACAGGGCGTCACGCCCGAAGGGCCAGGGGTTCGGAAAATGAAGCGTTCCTTCATGTTGTTCGTGATCGCCGCCATGATCGGCGGTTTCGTGGTCGGCATGGCCATCCACGGCACGATGAGCCCCGAGGGCGCGGCCCAGGCGGCCACCTATTTCAACCAGGTCACCAGCATCTTCCTGCGCCTGATCAAGATGATCATCGCGCCCCTGGTTCTCACCACCTTGACCGCCGGCATCGGCCATATCGAAAGCGCCGCCACGGTGGGGCGCATCGGCACCAAGGCGATGATCTGGTTTCTCTCCGCCTCCTTCGTCTCGCTGGTGATCGGGCTTCTGGCGGTCAACATCCTGCAGCCGGGCGTGGGCGCGGGCATCGCCCAGGCCGCGGGCGCCGCCGCCGAAACCGGCGTCGGCCCGGCGCAAGGCATGTCGGGCTTTTTCGAGCATCTGATTCCCGCCTCGATCTTCGACGCCCTGGCCAAGAACGAGATCCTGCAGGTGGTGGTGTTCTCGCTCTTCGCGGGCATCGCGATCTCGGCGGTGGGCGAAAAGGCCAAAGGGCTGCTGCACATCATCGAGCAAGGCGCCACCGTGGTCTTGAAGATCACCACCTATGTGATGATGTTCGCGCCCTTCGCCATCTTCGCCGCCATCGCGGGCGCGTTCTCGACGCAAGGCATCGGCATCCTGGCCACCTATGCCAAGCTGGTGGGCTCCTTCTATCTGGCGATCCTGATCCTGATCACCTGCATGGTGAGCGTGGCCGCGCTGATCCTGCGCCGCCAGACCGGCCAGGTGCTCAGGGCGATCCGCGCCCCTTCGCTGATCGCCTTTTCCACTTCGACTTCCGAAGCCGCCTTCCCGCTCCTGCTGGAATCGCTGGAGGCGATGGGCTTCAACTCCAAGATCGTCAGCTTCGTGCTGCCGCTGGGCTATTCCTTCAACCTGGACGGCTCGACCATGTACTGCACCTTCGCGGCCATGTTCATCGCCCAGGCCTATGACATCCATATTTCCATCCCCCAGCAGATCCTGATGCTGCTGATGCTGATGGTGACGTCCAAGGGCATCGCCGGCGTGCCGCGCGCATCCCTGGTGGTGGTGGCGGCGACCCTGCCCTATTTCGGCCTGCCGGAACATGGCTTGCTTTTGATCCTGGCGGTGGATCACCTGATGGACATGGGCCGCAGCGCCACCAATGTGATCGGCAACGGCCTTGCCTCCGCCGTGGTGGCGAAGTGGGAAGGCGCGCGCCTGATGCCCGAAAGCGAGCGGCCGGAAGCGCTTGTGTGAAGGTTCGTCCATGCGCAACGGAACGCTTCTCGCCACCGCGCTTCTGCTGCTGAGCGCGACAGCGGCGGCGGCAGCCGAACCGTCCTGCGGTTCCACCATGGGGGCGAAGAAAGCGGCGGCGCTGGTGCGGGTGTGCCGCCTGATGTCGCCCGCCACCCATCCGCCCTGCAACGCCGCCAATTCCTGTGGCATGATCATCGACGAAATCAAGCGCGGCTGCGCCTTCGACGACTACAGGAACGCGGCCTGCAAGCCGTACCGCAAGCCGGCGTCTGCCCCGCTTCAGCCTTGAGGCCGCTTCCATGCCCCGCAAAGACAAAGACCTTGGCTTGAATCGCCCCATCGCCCGGCGCGATTTCCTGCAGGGCGCGGCGATCACCACCTTGGCCACCGGCCTTGCCCCCGAACTGGCGGCAGCGGCGGAAGCGGAGAAACTGGCGCAGTCCGAGGCCGGCTATTATCCGCCCACGCGCCTTGGCATGCGCGGCAGCCATCCCGGCAGCTTCGAAGCGGCGCATGAATTGCGCGACGGCGATTTCTGGAACGGCGCAACAACCTTGCACGACACGAACGAGGATTTCGATCTGGTCGTGGTCGGCGGCGGCATCAGCGGGTTGTCCGCCGCCTGGTTCTATCGCCAGGCCAAACCCGATGCCAAAATCCTGATCCTCGACAACCACGACGACTTCGGCGGCCAGACATTGC
>JAFKFF010000165.1:0-7563 GCA_017307315.1 Alphaproteobacteria bacterium | reverse complement strand
ATCGACAGCCCCTATCCCTATTCAACGATCGCCGACGGTCTGATGAAAAGTTTGGGCATCGAACCGGAAAAGCTGGAGAAGGATTGCGACCGGCCCGATGTCTATAAGGGCCTGACCGGCGCCACCTTCTTCGACAAGGAAACCTTCGGCCGCGACAGGTTGGTGGTGGGCGCACCCACGGACGTCAAAGGCTGGCAAGCGTTCCTGAAACAGGCGCCGCTGTCGGAGGCCGCGCGCGCCGCAATCTTGAAAGTGGAAACCGGCACCACCGATCCCCTGCCCGGCCTTTCCAACGACGCCAAGCGCGACCGGCTTTCGCGGATTTCGTATGGCGATTATCTCACCACCATCGTCAAGGCCGACAAGGCGATCCTGCCCTATTACCAGCACAGCACCGACGATCTGTGGGGCTGCGGCATCGACGCGATTTCGGCGCTGGATTGCTGGGGCGTGGGCCTGCCCGGTTTCGAAGGGCTGAAGCTGCGGAAGGGCTCCACCGCGCGCATGGGCTATACGCCCGCAGGCTATTCTGAGACCGGCGGCTCCTACAGCTTCCATTTTCCGGACGGCAACGCCTCCATCGCGCGGCTCTTGGTGCGCGCACTGATTCCGGGCAGCATCGAAGGCCACGACGCGCGCGATATCGTCACCGCCAAGGCCGATTATTCCAGGCTGGACCGGCCCGGCCAGGCCGTGCGCATCCGCCTGAACCAGATCGCGGTGCGCGTGCGCAACGCCGGCAAGACTGTCGAGGTCGCCTACACCGAAGCCAAGGGCGGCAAGAAGGTGATGCGCGTGCGCGCCAGGGATTGCGTGCTGGCCGGCTGGAACATGATGATCCCCTATCTGGTGCCCGAGCTTCCGGCGGCGCAGAAGGCCGCGCTGCACAAGCTGGGCATTTCCCGCGTCAGCGCCCCAGGCGGCTATCACACCCAGTTCGGGCTGAACAATCCGGTCGACATCGGCGGTTATCGCGCGGCGCGCGATCCCGATGGCCCGATGCTGATCCGCATGGTGCGCACTCCCGCCGCGCCGGGCCTGCCCGAGCGCGAGCAACACAAGGCGGGCCGCGCCGAGCTTCTCTCCACCCCCTTCGAGACCTTCGAAAAGAACATCCGCGACCAGTTGGGCCGGGCGCTGGCGGGCGGCGGCTTCGATCCGGGCCGCGACATCGCCGGCATCGCCGTCAACCGCTGGCCGCACGGCTATGCGCCGGAATACAACGCCCTCTCCGACGGCGGCACCAACGCGAACACGCCCAACATCGCGGGCAGGAAACGCTTCGGCCGCATCGCCATCGCCAACGCCGATTCCGGCATGGCTGCCTACACCGATGTCGCCATCGACCAGGCGCACCGGGCGGTGGGTGAGTTGCTGGCGGGCTGACGAAGGTTCAACCGCCCCGCGCTTCCGATTTCAGATCATAGCGCCCGCGAAACCGGGTCCATCACACCAGCAACGCCAGCACCGCCAAAACCGCCATGCCGGTCACCACCGCCGGCAGAATGAACCAGCCGGCGGGAAAGCGCGGGTTGCGGCCAACATTGCTGAATTCCAGATCGATCAATTCGGCATATTCGCGGTCGCGGAAAATCTCCGCCGTCTCGCGGTGGCGGCGCGGACGCCGGACCGAGGGAACATCGTGGATGTGGTCATAGTGGTGAACGTAAGCCATGGGTTGCTCCTGTCACGAACGGTAACGTTTCAGGAGGCCGCTGGTTCGCGGGCGCGGCAGTTCCCAGCCGTGACGGGAATTAAGGCGTGCCGCCCTCAGGTCAGCAGCGCCACCAGCACCAGAAGCCCGCCCAGCGCCGACGGCAGGATGTACCAGCCGGGAAGAAAGCGCGCGTCGCGGCCGATTTCGCTGAATTCCAGTTCGGCCAGGATGTCGGGATCGATCTCGCGGGCGGCGGGCGCGCGCCATTGCGCCTGGTCAAGAACGTCGTCGTATACCCCGGCGAAGGCCATGTCTGGCTCCTCACTGCCCCCGTTCGTCTATACACCGATTCCGCGGAGTCCGGCCCCCAATTCGGGCGCCCTGGCGAATCGCCAACAGGAAAGGCGGTCAGGCCGCCCGGAACGTCCTGAGCGCGGGGGCCGCCTTGTCGGCTTTCCCGGCCTTTTCCGGCTTGGCCGCGGCGGCTTCCTGGCGGGTCATCGCCATCAATTCCACCGCCTTGGCGACCAGGCACCATTGGTCATAGGCCGCGCCGTCGCCCGCTTCCATCGCGCGGTCCATTTCCTCGGCGATATGGAACTTGGCCTTGTCGCCGAACGTCTCGAGCATGCTCGAGGCGGTGTTCAGAATGAATGTGCCGTCCATTTCCTGTGCACTGCCCTTAAAACCGCGATTTCTTCGCGGCATGCCACCCTCTCAGTGACTGCTTATCGTAAAATGGGGACACAGAGCATTAGCGAAAAGAGGCAGGAACCGTCTTAATCCCGCCTTTTATGTGGCATTTTGTTGCGCGCGGTCATGGTTCCCGAATTCCGTCCCCGCCATTTGATTTACAACGCTACGGCTGCGCCATCCTCACGCGCAAAGAAAAAGGCGGATCTTCCGACCCGCCTTTTTGTATTTTCGCCTGCACCGTCGGCGCGCAGGATTTTGGCCGCTGGCCAGGCCGCGACTCAAGCGCGAAGTATTTTGCGGCCTGGGCAGGAGGATCGCGCGGAGCGGGCGTTAGCCCGTGAGCACGTCCGACGAACCCAGGACGCAAAAGACAAGCGCGTTTACTTCGCCGCGATGAACTCGATTTCGAGTTGTGCCCCAGGCGCAGCCAGCGCATGCACGAAGAACGCCGCGCGGGCGGGCTTGTTGGGCTGTGCGGCGGTGCCGAACTCGGTCAGCCAGACCTTGTTCATTTCCTGGAAGTTCAGTTCCGGGCCCATCAGCACGGTGGCCTTGACCACGTCGCCGAAGGTGAGGCCGGCGGCGGCCATCGACTTCTTCAGATTCTCGAAGACCGACTTGGTCTGCTGGGTGGTGTCGCCCCACTTGGCGGGCTGGCCTTCGGCCGGACGGGTGACCGGCGTGGGCAGCGCGCCCGAGACGAAATAGAGGGTCTTGCCGCCGGTGGGCACCGCCGTGACGGACACGAACGGGCTGGTGGGCGAACCGCCGATGCGCTGGATTTCCTGGGCGTTGGCCACGCCGGCCAGGCCGATCACGGCCATGGAGGTGGCGATCGCCAATGTCTTGAACTTCATGAATCGTCTCCTTGAATGAAGGCGCGCCGGACCATCCGTCGCGCGGGTCTCGTGTTTCCCTGAGGCTATGGACGTTCTTGCTTTTTCCCCCTTAGGGCGTGCCCTCTTCCCTGGCGCCCGCGTTGCGCGGGTGCCGGAACGGCAATAGCCTCCCGGATATCCGCCGATAATGCCAGCGCGAAAAGTGCGGCGGAGGGGGATTTTTCGATGGACAAGCACAGCCATCGCCTGGCCGTGAGCGGCGACATGCCGGCCCTGACCTGCCTGATGAACGCCGCCATCGGGGGACTTCTCCCGCAATTCCTGCCCCCCGATCAGGTCGCGGCGTCCTATGCGGTGATGGGGCTGGACACCCAGCTGATCGCCGACCGCACCTATTTCGTGATCGAGATCGACGGCGCGATCGTCGGCTGCGGCGGCTGGAGCCGCAGAGCGACCTTGTTCGGCGGCAACCACACCGCCGGGCGCGACGCGCGCCTGCTGGACCCGAAGACCGAACCGGCGCGGGTGCGCGCGATGTACACATCGCCCGCCTTCACCCGCCGGGGCGTCGGCCGGCGCATCCTGGAATTGTGCGAAGAGGCGGCGCGCGGCGAAGGCTTCCGCGCCGTCGAGCTGGGCGCCACCATGGGGGGAAAGCCGCTGTACGAATCCTACGGTTTCCTGCCGGTCGAGCTGATGCAGGTGCCCACGCCCGGCGGGGTGGCGGTGCCCATCCTGCGGATGCGAAAAGAGCTCTGACCTCTCGGAGAAGTTGTGTCGGAGCTACCTTTTGTTAAGCTTACGAGGCCTAGCGTTCATCGGTCGCTGGGGGGCGGCGGCGCGTTTCGGCAGTGTTGCGTATAACAGCAAGCAACCAGGAATGCCCATGGCACACGCATTGAAAATCCAAGAAGAATCAACCCTGAACGACGCCCGGGCTTCCCGGGCGGAAGTGGCGGGCTATGCCGCCGACCTGCTGGCGTCCTTGCGCCGGCTGTCGGAAGCGAACGGCATGCCGCTTCTGGCGCATCTGACCGACCTGGCGCGGATCGAAGCGGTCCGCAACGCGCGGGAAAAATGATCTGACCGGCCGCGCGGAGCGGGCGCCGGGCCTGTCCCTGCCGTGTCCGGGCGGGTCTGCTTAACGCTTCTTGGCGATCCGGGGCTTGGGCGGGGCCTGTTCCTCGGTCTTGGGCTTGGTCTTGGTGGCTTCGGAGATCGCCGCCCGCTTCTTGACCGCGGCCTGGGACATGTCGTCGGGAAGTTTGGGCATTTTGGGGCTCCTTGTGGCCCCCGGTATAAGGGGCGCCCGCACGTTCCACAACGCGCTTTTCCGCACACGGATCATTCCGGAAACGAATAGTTCCAGCAATTTCAGATGGTTAACGGAAAATCGGGCGCCCGCGACCTATTCGCGGTTGCGAAAGAACGCGCGCAGCGAAACCCAGACCCCGGCCAGGACCAGCACGGTGATCAGGATCTCGGCCCAGAGCGGGGCGCCGCCCGGCAGGATGATGGGGTGCATGGGGCCTCCTTTCGGCTGAACGCGAATGACTGCCTCTCTTTCAGAGATTGGGTGCCGGCGGGCGGCTTCAAGATCGCACCGGCAATGCGCCGCTAGCGCACTTTTCCTGGAAGCCCATTAGGATGGGCGCGATCCCCGTTTTCGGAGACTTTCGTGTTCAGCCGCGAAGACCTGGAAGAGGCGCGCAGGAAGGTCCACGCCTTCTTCCCCGGCACGCCGCAATATCGCTGGCCGCTGCTGGCCCGGCGCGCCGGCACCGAGGTCTGGGTCAAGCATGAGAACCACACCCCCACCGGCGCCTTCAAGGTGCGGGGCGGGCTGATCCATCTGGAGCGGCTGGCGCGCGAGGGCGCGGCGCCCCACGGCATCGTCTCGGCAACCCGGGGCAATCACGGCCAGTCGCTGGCCTATGCCGGGGCGCGCTTCGGCGTGCCCGTCACCATCGTCGTGCCGCACGGCAACAGCCAAGAGAAGAACGCGGCGATGAAGGCGTTCGGGGCGCGGCTGATCGAGCATGGCGCCGATTTCGACGCCGCGCGGATGGAAGCGATGGCCATCGCGGAGCGGGACGGGCTTTGCTTCGCGCCGTCCTTCCACCGCGATTTGGTCCTGGGCGTCGCCACCTGGGCGCTGGAATTGTTCGAGGCGGCGCCGGGGCTGGATGTTCTCTATGTCCCCATCGGGCTGGGCTCGGGCATCTGCGGCGCCATCCTCACCCGCGATCTTCTGGGCCTTTCGACCGAGATCGTGGGGGTGCAGAGCGAGAACGCGTCCTCTTACGCGCTCTCCTTCAAGGCGGGTCATGTGGTGCAAACCAATTCCGCCGACACCAGGGCCGACGGGCTCGCCACCCGCATGCCCGATCCCACCGCCCTTTCCATCATCCGCAAGGGCGCCGCGCGCATCGCGACGGTGAGCGACGCGGAGATCGCCGAGGCGGTGCGCGCCTATTGGACCGACACCCACAATCTGGCCGAAGGCGCCGCCGCCGCGCCGCTGGCCGCGCTGCTGAAGGAACGCGCGCAGATGAAAGGGCGCACCGTCGGCCTGCCGCTCAATGGCGGCAACATCGACCTGCCGCTGTTCCGGGACTGGATATTGGACGGCGCCGGTTGAACCGCCCTTGTCATCCTCGATCCGCTTGTCATTCCCGATCCACTTGTCATTCCCGGCGAGCGAAATGCGCAGCATGGAGCGAGGGAAGGGAATCGGCGTGCCTGCAACAAATACCTGGATTCCCCACCGGCTTTCACTTCGCTTGGCGTTCGGTTGGCTTGGTCTCCAACCTCCCTCTCGGTGCCAATCGCGCCACGCCGGGAATGACAAAGAGACAAAGTGGCCCTCACCCTTCGACACGCTCAGGGTGAGGAGACGTACAATTCCTCATGCTGAGCCTGTCGAAGCATGAGGAGCGCTATTGGCTGACCTATGGCTCTACACGCTTGCCCATGCTGATCCGTTCTTCAACCGAGTAGCCAAGCTTGGCGTAAAATTCCGTGACCGCGCTGTTCGTGGATCGCACTTGCAGGTTGATCTTGGTGCATCCCAAAGCGCGAAGCCGTCTTTCCGCTTCCCGAACCAGCAACGTTCCGATCCCTTGCCGACGATGCGACTCGAGGACCGCGAGCGCATACAGCCATCCGCGATGGCCGTCATAGCCTGGCATGATGGACCCGACGACTGTCGCGCCTTCCAAGGCAACGATGAGGAGTTCGGGCTGAACGGCCAGCTTGGCGGAAATCGCATCGTCTGCCGCGGCGGGAGGGTTGATCTCCGAACTCTCCCACCAAAGTGCCTTGATGCCATCGGAATGCGCAACGGCATAGGTCTCTAGCGTTATTGCTTCTGGCACCAATCCCCCCTCTTCCCGGGCGATCAAAACGGAACAGGACTTCATGTTCACTTCGCCCGGAACCGCGTCACCAGTCTGTCGATCTGAAACGGATTGATCCCGGAAATCTGCAAGGAAGCGGGCCGGATGCGGTCCCACAGCACCGGCGTCGCCACCACCCAGCCATCGATCAAAAGCGCCACCGGCTTTTCGCTTTGCCGCCCCAGGACGTCATAAAGATGCCGGCGCGCCGGCTCGCTCAGGGTGAGGATGAGGAAATCCCGCCCGCTCTCGCGCAGATGTCCCATGCCGACGAAATCCTCGCCCTTCACGATGGCATGGCGGGCGACGCAGCCGCCCGCATCGGTGGGCACCGGCAGCAGCATGCCGTCGGGATGGGCGGCGCAATCGCCCACGGCGCGAATCTCGATCAGGGGCTTTCCCGCCGGCGCGGCCAGGACGGGAAACGCCGAAGCCAGAAACGCCCCCGCCGCCACCGCCGCCACCAGACGCATGCCTGTCTCCGCCTCCTGCCGAAGCTTCAGCTTAGCGGACTTTGCCGCCGTTAACGACGTCCGTTAACCGGCACCGGGGTTGCAACGGCATCCCTGTATTCGGCCAAGGGACAAAAATGGGACAGATTCCGTGGAACATGCCGGCGATCCTGGTGCCGCCCGGCAACCATCCCAACATCGCCGGCACCTTGGAAAGCTGCCTGAAGCACTGGCGCGACGAGATGACCCCGGTGCAGCAGGTCACCGCCATGATCGCCATGTCGGGCGGGCGCTGGATCGAGCCGGAAGAACTGCTCAAGCTGTCGCTCGTCATGCCGGGCGAGCCGATCTACAGATCCTGAATCGCGCGGATGCGCCGGATGATCTCGGCCGCCTTCGCCGCCTCCTCGCGCACATGCAGCGACACTTGGGTGGTGGCGGGCGCGGTGACGCCTTCGCGCGCCCGGGCATAGACCTCGCGCAATTCGGCGAACAGCCGGGCGATTTCCTTGTCGCGGTCG
>JAFKFF010000164.1 GCA_017307315.1 Alphaproteobacteria bacterium | reverse complement strand
TTCGCCGGCCTGGAAAGCAAGCCCCACCGCGAAACCGTCCAGGAGGCTGTGCGCGGAGAAGCTGCCGGCGCCGATGCGTCCGCGCCAGGGATTGCTGTCGGCGGGCGCGCCCCGCCCGCTCACCAGCCGGTCGAAGAGCAGATAGAGAAAGAACCCCACGGCGGACGCCGTGACGATGACGCGGGGCGGATGCGAATCCAGCGCCAGCGCTTCGGGCAGAAGATCGAAGAAGGCGACCGCGATCACCGCGCCCGCGCTGAAGCCCAGCACCAGAGGCAGGCGCTCGCGCAGGCTGAGCGCGGCCAGCCCGCCCAGCATCGTCGCCGCGGACGCGCAGACCGCGACCGTCATTACCAAAAGCGCTGTCATGGAAACCGCCTCTCTCCTCGGCTTCTAACCTATGGGCGCTCCGGCAGCGAGCCCCGGAAAGCCTCGGAAAGAGCCCAGAAATCATGCGGTTATGGGACGGGGGCGGGCCGGCATGTTTTCGCATCGTGCCGGTTAACCATTTGCGGCATCTGCGCTTTTCCTGACGGAGGGGGAAAAGGAATGTATCATATTGAAACAGCGATGCCCCGCGCCGCGCGAAGGAGAGCCATGAGGACCAGGATCGGATTTCTGATAGGCGCCGCGCTTCTTGCGGCTGCCGGTCCGGTGGCCGCCAAAAGCAAGCCGCATCACAAGCCGCAGGTCCGGCCCCATTACAATTACGCCCTGGCGCATCCGGTGCGCGAAGGCTTTCGCGAGGCGCCGGCCGGCCGCTATTCCGGGCGCGAAGATTATTACGCCGAGAGCTATTACCGGGAGAACAGCTATTACCGGGAAAGCGGCCCGGTGGTGGAAAGTTTGCGCGGCGATTTCACCGGCGGGGTCGGTTATGGCAGCGGCGATTATTTCGTCGACGGCTATGGCCAGACCCATTTCTTCGTCGGCAGTTTCCGGAGCATGAACCGGCTGCCGCACGGCCCTTACGGACCGCAGCGCTTGGGCCCGGGCCGCCGCTTCTGACGCGCGTCTTTCAGTGATGCGCCGCCGTGCGCTGCTGCTTGGCGGCGGGGTGATGCACCACCACGGCAACCGGAATGGTCGCGACATAGATCAGAAGCCCGATCGTCAGGGTCGCCCAGGGCCAGATCACCAGCAGCATCACCAGGATGCCGCCGCAAAGGCCGGCCAGGAAGCGGTGCTCGCGCGAGATCCGCATATGCTTGACGGAAGGGGTGGGAAGCCGGCTCACCATCAGGGCCGAGGTGATGGCGATCATGGTGCCCGCCACCCAAGGCTCGCGCACGATATCGCCGTCCCATTGAAAGCTGATCAGGAGCGGCAGCAGCATCATGCAGGCCGCCGCGGGCGTGGGCAGGCCGGTGAAATAGGGATTGGCCTTGCTGGCGCCTTCGTCGCGCGCGCTCTGCACATTGAATCGCGCCAGGCGGATGGCGCTGCAGGCGCAGAAGATCAAGGTCGCGATCCAGCCGGGCGTGCCCATGCGCGACAGGCTCCAGGTGTACATGATCACGCCGGGCGCGACCCCGAAGCTGACCAGGTCGGCGAGCGAGTCGAGCTGCGCGCCGAAGCGGGTATCGGCGCCCAACATGCGCGCGGCGCGCCCGTCCAGCACGTCGAAGATCATGGCGAAGACCACGAAACTCACCGCGATCTGCCAGTGGCCCATCAGCGCGAAGCGGATGGCGGTCGCGCCGCTACAAAGGCCGAGCAGGGTCAGGGTCGATGGCACCAGCTTGCTGACCGAAAGATCTTCCAGCCTTTCCAGCCGCGCCGCCACCAGCTGGCGCGCGCGCGCGCGCCGGGTACCGCGCACGCGCTTGGCGGGAAGGATTTCCGGTTGGTCGCCCTGGCTCACGTCTGTCCTTCGAATCTGGCCAAAATCGTCTCGCCGGCCGCTGTCTTCTGTCCGGGCTCGACGAGAATGGTACACCCCGGGGGTAAATAGACATCCACCCGGCTGCCGAAACGGATAATGCCAAATCGGGCGCCCCGCCGCACCCCCTGGCCCTGAGTCAAGTCGCAGACGATGCGCCGGGCCACCAGGCCGGCGATCTGCACCACCGCCAGGTCGCGGGTTCCATCGCTGCCCTCGGGCCGAAGGCGCAACGACATGCGCTCATTGTGCACGCTGGCCTTGTCGAAGGAGGCATTGAAGAATTTGCCGGGACGATAGGATTTCGCCACCACCGTGCCGGTGACCGGATTGCGGTTCACATGGACGTTGAACACGTTCATGAACACCGACAGCCGGGGCCGCGGCGTCTCGCCCAGCCCCAGTTCCAGGGGCGGCACGGCATCGACGATGGGCAGCAGCACGCCGTCGGCCGGGCAGATGATCAGGCCGGGGTCCTGCGGCGTGGTCCGCTCGGGATCGCGGAAGAAGGCGATGCACCACAGCGTGAGCGGCAACAGCACCAGTCCGGCCCAGGTCGCGAACACGAACGCCAGCAGATTGACCGCTGCGAAGAGCGCTATGAACGGCCAGCCCTCGCGATGAATGGACAAAGGATCACTCCAAAAGCGAAAGGGGCGGCAGTGCCGCCCCTTAAAGGGTTGGACCCACCCGTCAGGCGGCGCGGCCGCCGCTGAAGGGGAAGGAACCGAAGGCGCCCGCCTTGACGCTGCCGGAGAGCTTGTCGCCCTCCACCGTGCCGGTGAATTCCAAGGTCATGGGCATGGGCGAGGTGATCGAGGCCGACCAGCTGAGGGCATTGCCGTCGATTTTGCCGTTGGCCAGCGGCTGGGTTCCCTGCATCGCGGTCTGGGTGCCGGAGAGCGCATTGCCGTCCGCCTTCAGGTCCAGGCTCGCCTTCTGCGCGCCCATCGGCGAGTTGATCGTGATTTCCCATTTTCCGTCGACGGCCATGGCGGTCTCCACTGAATGCGATGGCATTGTCGGGGGGCACGGTTCGGCGCGCAAGCCTGCCGGCGGACGCGCGGCCACGTGTCACAAATTCAAGGGTTTAGGGTCCAAACCCGTTGTTTTTGGCGCCGGGCATGCTAACGGCATGCCCATGAGCAAGCGCCCCGCCGTCATCGTCAAGCCCCGCGAGGGCCGCCGCGCCCGGGCGGGCGCGCCCTGGATCTTTTCCAACGAGATCGCCATGGACCAAGGCGCCAAGGCGCTGGCGCCCGGCGCGGTCGTGGACGTGAAATTCGACGACGGCCAGGAGGTCGGCAGCGGCTTCTTCAATCCCAAGAGCCTGATCGGCGTTCGCCTCTTTGCCCGCAAGACCGGCGTGGCGGCGGACGAAACCTTTTTCGCCGGCCGGCTGACGCATGCGCTCGCCCTGCGCGAGCGCTTTTATGGCCGGCCTTTCTATCGGCTGGTGCATGCGGAGGGCGACGGCCTGCCCGGACTGGTGATCGACCGTTTCGCCGACGTGCTGGTGGTGCAGATCACCATCGCCGGCATGGAGGAAAGCTTGCCCGCGCTTCTGGCGGCGCTGAACAAGGTCGTCGGGCCGGAAACCATCATCCTGCGCAACGATGCGCCGTCGCGCGCGCTGGAAGGGCTGGAATCTTACGTGCGCGTGGCGCAAGGAGCGGCGAGCCGCGTCGCGGTCGAGGAGAATGGCGCACGCTATTTCGCCGATCTCGGCCAGGGCCAGAAGACCGGCTGGTATTACGACCAGCGCGACAACCGCGCCTTCGTCGCGGGCCTGGCCAAGGGCCGCACCGTGCTCGATGCCTACAGCTATACCGGCGGCTTCGGCATTCTCGCCGCGAAGGCGGGCGCCAAGGAAGTGATCTGCCTGGATTCCTCGGAAGCCGCGCTGAAGCTGGCGGAAGACAGCGCCGCCGCCAGCCAGGTTTCCGTCCGTGCGGTTCAGGGCGATGTCTTCGAAGAGATGGCGCGGCTGGGCACGGCGAAAGAGAAATTCGACATCGTCTTGGCCGATCCGCCGCCTTTCGTGAAATCGCGCAAGGACCTGGAGCCGGGCGCCAAGGCCTATCGCAAGCTGGCGCGCCTGTCGGCCGAGATCACCGCGCCGGGCGGATTGCTGCTATTGGCCTCCTGCTCGCACAATATCCCGCTCGACCGCTTTGCCGCCGAATGCGCGGCGGGTATTTTGAAGAGTGGCCGCACCGCCAGCCTGATCCATAGCGCGGGCGCGGGTGCCGATCACCCGGTGCATCCGATGCTGCCGGAGACGGCGTATTTGAAGGCCCTGGTTTACGCGCTGGATTAGGCGCGGTCCTTTTGCGCTCTGGGTTCGTCGCGCGTGCTCGCGTGCTATAGGCACGCTCCGCGCGTTGACTACGCTGGTGCTAGTCAACCCTGCCCAGGTCGCAAAAATCCTCGCGCCTGAAGATTAGATGGTGACTTGTGTTCCCAACTCGACCACACGTCCCGGCGGCAGGTGATAGAAGCGCGCGGGCGCCTGGGCGTTCGAGGCAAGCCACATGTAAAGCGCCACCCGCCAGCGGCTGAGGCTGGGATGGGCGCCCGGCACCAGGGTCTCGCGGCCCAGGAAGAAGGTGGACTGGTCCATCTCCAGCGCCAGGCCATGGGCTCGCGCCGCCGCCAGGGCCTCGGGAATATCGGGGCTTTCGAAGAAGCCATAAACGAAGCGGGCGGTGAAAAAACCCTTGCCCAGCTTTTCGACCGTGATGCGGCGCGATGGCGGCACGAAAGGCGTATCCGCCGCCGACACCGATGCCAGCACGATGCGTTCGTGCAAGACCTTATAGTGCTTGAGGCTGTGCAGCAGCGCGCCCGGCACCACGTCGCTGCGCGCGCTCATGAACACGGCGGTGCCCGCCACGCGCTGGGTCATCTTGTCGGCGCGCTCCAGGAACAGGTCGAGAGACAGCGCGCCTTCGCGCATCTTTTCCAGATGGGCGCGCCGCCCCACCCGCCAGGTATCCATGATCACGAACACGGCGGCGGCAACGACCAGCGGCAGCCAGCCGCCCTGGGAGACTTTCAAGGCATTCGACGCCATGAAGGCGAAATCGATCAGGCCCAGCGCGCCGAACACGGCATAAACCAGGGGCCTCGACCAGCGCCAGCGATGCACCGCCACGATGGCGACCAGAACCGTCGAGATCACCATCACGCCGGTCACCGCGATGCCATAGGCCGCCGCCAGCG
>JAFKFF010000163.1 GCA_017307315.1 Alphaproteobacteria bacterium | reverse complement strand
TCGTTGACGATGACGGCGATCGGATAGCCGGCAACTTCCAGCTTGGGGTTCTTGGCGAGCGCCGGATACATGCCGGCGCCGACCGCGCCTTGCGCCTGCGGCATGTGACACCCCTGACAGACATTCTTGAAAATGGCCTCGCCGCCTTGCTCGGTGAAACCGCCGCGGCCGCCGGCCCCGGAGCCTTGCGCATAGGCGGCCGACGAAAGTGATAGTCCCACGATAAGCGCCGCGCCGAGGGCACGACCGATAAACACAGGCTTCATATTCCCCTCCTGATTGCTCAAGCCGCCACGACACGTTGATGCAGACGCCGGATGGCGTCCAGTGCCGACACGATCGCGCCTTCCTGCCAGGCGCCCAGATGCGAGGCATGCTCGCCCGCCAGGACCATGCGCCCGTCGATGGCGCACAGCGCGTCGTAATTCTTGTCGCGGTTGGCCTGGGTCCATTGGGCGAAGCAGCCCAGCGTCCACGGCATGCGGTGCCAGCCGACAGAAACGCCATTCTCGAACTCGGTGCGGTATTGCGGATGGATCGCCGCGCCGCAATCCACCACCACCTTCATGCGCTCTTCCGGGCTCATCGAGGTGAGTTCGAACGCGTGTGGGCCGAAAGTATAGGCGCCCAGGATCACGCCCTTCTGGGTCTGCATATATTGCGTCGAGGGATAGGAGATCAGCGCCACGGGCTGGTCGGTGTAGGTGATGCCGCCATAGATGCGCTCATCGTCTTCCCACCAGCGGCGCTTCATCTGCACGCCCGCCTTGAAGCCCGCGCTGTAGGCCAGCGAATTGATGGCGTTGCGCAGCGGGCCGCCGATCTGCATCGGCACCTGGCTGAGGATGGTTGCGGGGATGGTGTTGACGCACCAATTGGCGGTCGCGGTCTGCACCGGCCCGCCCTTCTGCGCATCGACATAGGAAACCGTGACGCCGCTGGCGTCCTGTTTCACTTCCGTCACCTTGCAATTGTACTTGATCATGTCCTTGGGCAGCGCGCGCACGAAGCCGGCGCTGATCATGTCCATGCCGCCGACCGGCTGGAACATGGTCATCTGATATTCATATTCGTGCCCGGTCAGAAGGCCCGACCATAGCCGCGACTTCAGCAATTCGCCGAGCGCCATCGGTTCGGAATCGGTGGGCTGCCAGCTGAGCCCGCCGCCCGGATCCACGTCATAGCCGCGATGGTTCGAGACCAGCGTGCCTTTCTTGTATTCGTAGTTGCGATCCAGCGCGCCCCAGGCCCGAAGCGCCTGCAGCAGGATTTCGGCATCCTCCTTGGTCACGGCCTGGTCGAGCTTGCCTTGCGCGGTGGTCTTGGCAAGCAGTTCGGAGACATGGCCGCGGAAGTCGCTTTCGACTTCGCGATAGCGCCGCGGCTTGCCGCCGAAGGCTTTGCTGTTATGGATCATCGCATTGTAGTTGATGATCGAGAACGCCTCGAGCGGCACGTTGAGGCTCTTGCAATAGTCCAGCAGCGCGACGTGGTGATAGGGAATGCGCATCGGGCCGGGATTGACGTAGAAGCCCTGGTCGAACTGGCAGTGCTGGTTGAAGCCGCCAAGCTCCTGCACCGTGTCGCCGCCGCGAATGGTGATGTTACGCCCGCCCGCCTTGTGCTGATATTCCAGCACCTGAACCTTGTAGCCGGCGCGGCTGAGTTCGAGCGCGGCGGTAAGACCCGCAAGGCCGGCGCCAAGCACCAGAACCGAAGCGCCTTTGACGTCGCCGGAAAGCTTGACCGGTCCGGTGTAACCGGACTCGCCGGCATAACCGAGATCGGTCATCGCCTGGTACATGACGGCGCTGCCGGCCGCCATGCCGATCATGCGGAACAGAGAACGCCGGCTCATCGGCGCCATAACTTGATCAGACATTGTTGTTTCCTTAGTCCCCTTCACTGACCGGGAGCCGCACGGCATTCCTCTGATGCCTTCGCGGCATTCCACCGGCGGCAATTTTCTGAGGGCGTCGCGATGCTTGAATCGTCCCGGCCTGATCGGTTTCTAACGCAACGTCAGAGAACGCGCCAGCCCGGAAGACAAGCTGCGCCGCGGCACAGAGCCGTGATTTTCTGTCACGAATTGATGAAATTCAAGACAGATAGGCCTCGATTTTATCGGCCGCCCGCACCAGATCGGCGAGCGATGGCGTCCCCATTTTGTGCATTACTTGCGCGCGGTGAATCTTGACCGTGACCTCGCTCAAACCCACCTGGGCCGCAATCTGCTTGTTGATCTGGCCGGTAACAACCAGCTTCATGATTTCCCGCTCCCGCTTGGTAAGCGAGCGGTAGCCACTCAAGACGCTGGACACCTGCTCTTCCAACTCGCGCTGTGCTTCGTCGCGCCGGAGCGCCATCTGCACGCATTCCAGAAGCTCCTGTTCACGGAAAGGCTTCTGGAGGAAATCCACGGCGCCGCCCTTCATCACCTGTACCGCCATGGGAACATCGCCATAGCCGGAGATGAAAATGATGGGGATGCGATCCTTCTGGGCACTGAGGCGCTTTTGCAGCTCCAGCCCGCTGGTGCCCGGCAGCCGGACATCGCACACCAGGCAGCCGCAGCCCTGGGGATCGCGGCGGGCGAGGAATTCTTCGGCGGAAAGAAAGGATTCGACCGGATGGCCGACGGAAAGCAGCAATTCCCGGATGGCGTCCCTTACAGCGGCATCATCGTCAATTACGAATACGGTAGCTGTCCCACGCATATATTGCTCCCCCCGGAGTAGGTAATACTTTTGTTTAACTTGTCCGGAATGTCCAGCACGAAGGCTGTCCAATTTCTGGGCAAAACGCCCGGAAGGTGGTCAATTGTTCCATGGGAACAAGAGGATGCCGGCAATGGTGCCCAGAAGAGGACTCGAACCTCCACGCCTTGCAGCGCTAGTACCTGAAACTAGTGCGTCTACCAATTCCGCCATCTGGGCAGATGCCGAAGGGCCGGATGTTTAGGGTCGGCCTTTGGCGCCGTCAACAGCGAAACCCCTTTTCGCGGTATCTTCTTCTGGCTAAACACCACCGCGCTCAACCGGAATCCATTTATGCAAGCAAAGCAGATCACGGTCTTTGGCGGTTCGGGGTTTCTGGGCCGGCACGCGGTCCGGGCCCTCGCCAAGGAAGGCTGGCGCATCAAGGTCGCCTGCCGCCACCCCCATCGCGCCTTTTTCCTGCGCCCGCTCGGCCAGGTGGGCCAGATCGCCCCGATCAAATGCGACGTGACCAATCCCGATGAGGTCGAAGCGGCGCTGCACGGCTCGGCCGCGATCGTGAACCTGCCGGGGATTCTTTACCCCCGGGGACAGAGCTTCGAGGAGGTTCATGTCACCGGGGCCGATAATGTGGCGCAAGCCGCCGCGCGGCTGGGAATTGCCGCGATGGTCCATGTTTCCGCCATCGGAGCGGGGACGGAATCCGAATCGCGCTATGCCCGGACCAAGACCGAAGGCGAAACACGGATTCGCGCCGCTTTCCCGGCGGCCACGATCCTGAGGCCATCCATCGTGTTCGGACCGGAAGACCAGTTCTTCAACACATTCGCCGCGCTCGCCCGCTTCTCGCCCGCCCTGCCCCTGATCGGCGGCGGGCACACCCGCTTTCAGCCCGTCTTTGTCGGCGACGTGGCCGCGGCGATTTGCGCGGCCCTGGGCCATCCGCAAGCGCCGGGCCGGACCTATGAGTTGGGCGGGCCCACCATCTACAGCTTCCGCGAATTGATGCAGATCGTGCTGCGCGAGACGGGCCGCAAACGCCTTCTGGTGCCCCTGCCCTTCTGGTTGGCGTCGTTCAAGGCTTTCTTCCTGCAGCTGGCGCCCAAGCCGCTGTTGACGCCAGACCAGGTGACCTTGCTGCGCCAGGACAATGTGGTGGCGCCGACGGCGCTCACGCTCGCTGATCTGGGCATCCGGCCCACCACGGTGGAAGCGGAAGTGCCGGCCTATCTCTGGCGCTTCCGGGCCAAAGGCGAATATGCCGATCTGGCGCAGGGTCGCGCGGGCTAGACCCAGAGATACGCCGCCAACGCCAGTCCCGCCACGATCCGGTACCAGCCGAAGGGCGCAAGGCCGTAGCGCCCTACGATCACCAGGAACTGGCGGATCACCACATAGGCGACCAGGAACGACACCACGAAGCCGACCGCGATGTTGGTCGCCTGCGCGCCGCTGAGCGCACTTCCCACATGGTGCAGCTCCAGGATCGTCGCGCCCAGCATGGTGGGCACGGCGAGGTAGAAGGTGAAGAGTGTGGCGGCCTTGCGCTCGACGCCCAGCAATTCTCCGCCCAGGATGGTTGCGCCGGACCGCGATACGCCGGGAATGATCGCCAGAATCTGGCAGCAGCCGATCTGGAAGGCCTTGGAGATGGGCAGCTTGTCGCCGTCGAACCAGCGGGGCTTGGGCGCGATGCGTTCCAGCGCCAGGATGATCACGCCGCCCACAACCCAACACACCGCGATGAAGGGCATCGCGAGCGCGGGATTGAGCAGCACCGCATCCAGAAATTTCTTCAGCGCCAGCCCCGCGCCAACGGAAGGCAGGAGAGCGACGATGATCCCGAGCGCGAAGCGGCGCGATTCCGCTGATGTCGGCAGGGTGACAAGCGCCCGCCAGAAGGTCTGAAAATAGATCGCCACCACCGCCAGGATCGCGCCCAGCTGAATCACGACCGTAAAGGCCTCCCAATTGTCCGAAACCCCCAGAAGCCGTTCGGCGACCAGAAGATGGGCGGTCGAGGAAATCGGCAGGAATTCGGTCAACCCCTCCACGATGCCGAGCCAGACCGAAATCAGAATATCGTGCATGCGAAGATTCCCTGAAGCCGGCCACAGGTAGCATCGCGGGCTCGCGCGCACCATCGTCGGCGCGGTAACTTTTGCTATGGTGGGAGCATGGCGGGGCGAGATTCGGACGCGGCGGCGTGATGCGCAGGTTCTTCCTGGGCGTACTGATTCTTTTCGTTGCCATGCCGGTGGTGGTGCTTTTGATCTTCCGCTTCGTGCCCCTACCCGGCACGCCGCAGATGCTGTGGAGCCTGGCGCAAGGCAAGGGCGCGCATTACCGCTGGTCGGACCGTATTGCCGTGATCGGCGCGGAGGACCAGAATTTCTGCAACCATGACGGCTTCGACTGGAAATCGATCGACCAGGCGATGACCGCGCATCAGCGCAATCCAGCGCGGCGGCTGCGCGGTGCCTCCACCATTTCCCAGCAGACCGCGCGAACCCTGTTCCTGGTGCCGGTGCGCAGCTGGGTGCGCAAAGGCGTGGAGGCCTATCTGACCGTCCTTCTGGAAGCGCTCTGGCCCAAAAAGAGAATCCTGGAGGCCTACCTCAACCTGGTGGATTGGGGTCATGGCAATTTCGGCGCCGAGGCCGCGGCGCGCGCCTATTTCGGGATCGACGTGGCGCGGCTGAGCCGAACCCAGGCGGCCCGGCTGGCGGCGATCCTGCCCGACCCAGGGAAATGGAATGCCTCAAGGCCCGGGCCTTATGTCGCGCGGCGCACCGAAACCCTGATCGGGCAGGCGGCCGTCGTCAGCCGGGACAATCTGGATTTTTGCGTTAAATAGCGCCCTCGCTTAGAAGAAGCTGTTTTTCCCGCCGCCCCGGAAAATTTTCCATGCGCCGCCTGATCCATCTGATGCTGTCGCCGAGCTGCCGCCTCGCCCGCCTGATCCTGGCGGAAAAGCGCGTCGCCTGCGATCCGACCTCGGCGGAGGATGCGCGCAATCCCATGCCCGTCTTCATCGACCAGGATGGAACCCGCATCGAAGGCATCTGGGCGCTGGTCGATCACCTGGAAACCCATTTTCCGGATCATCCGCTCGCGCCCGAGGATGCCGGCGAGCGGCGCGCCAGCCTGCGCTGGCTGGATTGGGCGCTGGGTCCGTTCCATGAGCAGGTGACCCAGCGCATCCTGTATGAAAAGGCGGCCCAGCGTTTTACCGGCGCGCCGGGCCGCCGCGCACCCGACATGAACGTCATCCGCGCGGGCCGTGACGAACTCAAGCTGGCGCTCGCCGCCATCGGCCGGGCGCTGGAAGCGGGCGGCAATCTGTCGGGCCGCGCCCCCGCGCTGGGCGATCTGGCGGTTGCCGCGCAATTGTCCGGTTTGGATTATTTCGGCGAAGTGCCTTGGGGCGATTTCCCCGCCGCCAACGAATGGTATGTGCGGATGAAATCGCGGCCCAGCTTCCGCTCCATCCTGGCCGACCGCGTGCCGGGACAACCACCGGCCGCCCATTATGCCGAGCTCGATTTCTAAGTCCCCGTCCGGTCGTGCGACCGAACCCACATTCAAGGACGAGATCAAAGCCTTCGCGCTTGGGGAAGGCTTCGATGTGGTGCGCTTTACCGATGCCGAGGCCGCGCCTCGAAACCAGGAAGGCTTGGAAGCCTATCTTTCCGCCGGGCACCATGGCGCGATGGATTGGATGGAAACGCGCAAGACCGAGCGCGCCGATCCCGTGACCTTATGGCCGGAGGCGCGCTCGGTCATCGTGCTGGGCATGAATTATGGCCCCGGTTGCGATCCGCTCGCGGTTCTTGGGGAAAAGGACAAGGCGGCGATTTCGGTCTACGCGCAGGGCGATGACTACCACGACGTGGTGAAGAAGAAGCTCAAGGCGGTCGCCGGACGGATTTACGAAAAATCCAAGATGCCGGTGAAAGTCTTTGTCGACACCGCCCCGGTGATGGAAAAGCCGCTGGCGCAGAAGGCCGGCCTGGGCTGGCAAGGCAAGCACACCAATCTGGTGAGCCGTGAATTCGGCTCCTGGTTGTTTCTGGGCTCGATCTTCACCGCCGTCGCGTTTGCGCCCGACCATCCCGAGAGCGATCATTGCGGCCGCTGCCGGGCCTGCCTCGACATCTGCCCCACCGCAGCTTTCCCCGCGCCCTATCGGCTGGATGCGCGCCGCTGCATTTCCTATCTCACCATCGAGAACAAAGGCCCGATCCCGCGCGAATTCCGCGCGGCGATGGGCAACCGCATCTATGGCTGCGACGATTGCCTGGCCGTCTGTCCCTGGAACAAATTCGCGCAAAAAGGGCGGGACATGAAGCTCGGCGCACGCGAAGAATTGCGCGCGCCCGATCTCGCCATGCTGGCGCGACTGGATGATGCCGGCTTCCGCACCCTGTTCCGCAAATCGCCGGTCAAACGCATCGGGCGCGACCGCTTTTTGCGCAATGTGCTGATTGCCATCGGCAACAGCGGCGACGCCGATCTTGCCGCTCCTGCCCGGCACAGTCTGGAGGACCCATCCGCTTTGGTGCGCGGCGCGGCGGTATGGGCCCTGCGGCGGTTGCTTGCCGACGCGGACTTTTCCGCTTTGTCGCGGCGGCATCTGCCGTGCGAAGGGGACGACGCTGTCCGCGCGGAATGGCAAGCTTAAGGCTTGCCGCCACGCTCCTCGGTCAGCGCAAGACCTTCGCGCGCCGCTGCGGCCGCCTCGCCCGTGCCCGCGATCTTCAGCGCGGCCTGGAAGTCGCGCCGCGCATTGGCCAGATCGCCGGCCCGGCGCGCAATCTCGCCACGCTGTACCAGAGCCTCCGGCGAATTGGGCTTGAGCTTGAGCGCCGCATCCGCGTCGTCGCGGGCATCGCGCAATTTCCCCTGCGCGGCGCGGGCGCTGGCGCGCAACACCAGAAAGTCCGGCCGCCGGGGCTCGAGCGATAGAGCAGCGTTGAGATCGGATTCCACCGCGCTCCATTGTTTCAGCATCGCCTGGGCACGCGCCAGATCGGCGTAAAGATCGGCATCATTTGCAGAGAGCGCCAGCGCCGCCGAGAAGCTCGCCGCCGCCTTGGCGGCGTCGCCCGCCAGCATCCAGGCATTGCCGGCCTGATCGAAGATGGTCGGGCGCAAATCGCCCATGCCCGGCGCGCGGCCAAGCTGATCGAGCCGCGTCGCCGCTTCGGGATAGCGCTTCAGTTCGACCAGCGCCATCGCCATGCAATGTTCGGCAGGCCCGCCACCCTTCGCCTTGATCCAAGCGCCCGCGACGCGCAACGCCTGGGCGGGATCGAGATTGGCCAGGCTGAGGCAATTCTGGTAGCGCGCCTGCGCGCCGGCATCCGGCGCTTGTGCCACCGCCTGTGTAGACAGGGGCAAAAGCAAGAGCAGGCTCCAAAACGGAATCAGACGCGGACGCGCGGGAAAGCCGGACATGGAACCGTCTATAGAACGATCCAGAGCGATGCGCGAGTTTGGAATGGCGCGCCGATGATCATCTGCTAGGCTCGCCACCCGGAGAAAATTCATGCAGCGACTGGCATTCGCGTTCCTGGCCTTGATCGTTCTGACGGCGCCTGCGTTGGCCCAGGACCGGCTGCTGGGTCTTCCACCCCGGGCGGCGCCGACCACCCATGTCGAGGTGCAACAACTCGGCATTGTCGACACGACGCCGAAATTCGACGCCGGCCGCGCCACCGCCGGTTATCTGGCGCGGATCGGCGGCGAGGCGCGCGCCCGTTCCGACACCTATTTCGAAGGCGGCTATTGGCTCAGCCTGGCGGACACGCTCTGGACCCTGGCGCTATCCGGCGCGCTGCTCTGGCTGGGGCTTTCGGCGGGACTGCGCGATGTCATTGCCCGCCGCGTTCCCAGCCGCTTTTACCAGAGTGCGATCTTTGGCGGACTCTATGCCCTGATTGCCGCTTTGGTTCAGTTCCCGCTCACGCTCTATGAAGGTTTTTTCCGCGAGCATCGCTACGGCCTTTCCAACCAGACCTTCTCCGCCTGGCTTGGCGATTGGGGTATCGCGCTGGCGCTGGGTCTGGTGGCGGCGGTGATCTTCGTGCCCCTGCTCTATACCGCGATCCGGCGGACGCGGAACAATTGGTGGCTTTGGGGCGCCGCACTCACAATTGGCTTTCAGGTCGTGACGGCGGTGATCTACCCGGTCTATATCGCGCCGCTTTTCAATCATTACACGCCCCTGCCCGACGGCGCGCTGAGAACCCAGATCCTGTCGCTGGCCCGTGCAAACGATATTCCGGCCGGCAATGTCTGGGTTATGGATGCGTC
>JAFKFF010000162.1 GCA_017307315.1 Alphaproteobacteria bacterium | reverse complement strand
GCACATCGAGCACACCGCTGCTAGAGTGGCACGGCTCGCCGCCCGGCCGTTAGGGAACCATGAGGATGACGATGCGCCTTGATATCCTGCCGGCCGGGCTTTGGCTCCTGCTGGCCTTGCCCGCCATGGCCCAGACGCCGGAAAAACTGCCGCTGCCGCATGGGCCCGGGCAACAGAGTTTCCAGTTCGGCACCGCGAGCGTGACCATCGCCATGCCCGCCCCCGACGCCGCCGGCCCCATCCTCATCACCGCCGCATCTCCGGGAACAAGGCCCGTGACTCTGTCTCTGGACCATTATCCCGATATCCACGAATTTCCGCCCAGCGTTTCGATGGTGGAGATGGATGCCACCAACGCCACGCCGGAAATCTTCATTTCGCGCTTTTCCGGCGGGGCCCATTGCTGCGCCGTGGTCCAGATTCTGGATCTGGTGGCGGGACAATGGCGGATCGTCGAAGGCGGAAGCTGGAACGGCAGCGAGATCATCCCCGAAGATGCCGATGGCGATGGCGAGCAGGAGATCGTGCATGGCGACGACCGTTTCCTGTACCGCTATTCCTGCTATGCCTGCGCCGGGACGCCGGTTCGCATCTTCAAGCTGGTGCAAGGCGCCTTGGCGGACGTGACCGCGAGCCCGCTTTACCGCCCGCGCGACGAGCGCGATCTGCCGAACTTCCAGCAAGGCTGCGCCAATCACGACAATGGCGCCTGCGCGGCCTATGTCGCGGTCGCCACGCGACTGGGCCGCCGCGACGAAGCCTGGCGCTTCATGCTCGATCATTACGACCGCAAGAGCGACTGGGGCCTCAAGGACTGCGCCCTGCGCGACGACAGGGGAAATTGCCTGGCGGACATCCGCTACAAATCCTATCCGGACGCCCTCGCCGGGTTCCTGCAGCAGATCGATTCCGCCGGTCCGGGCCTGCCCTAGCCTTTGCGATCCTCCAGCACGGCCCTGACGATGTCCACGATCCCCGCCATGCCGGTTTCGGCATCGGCACGGGGAAAGCGCAGGATCGTATAGCCGGCCTCGCGCAGCAGCCGGTCGCGGACGGGACTGCGCTCCTGACGGCCCGTCTCGAGTTCGCCCACCAGCAAGGCGTCATGCTCCACGAAAGCCAGCGGAAAAGTCTGGAACACCGTGTCCCGGCGGAAATGCCAATCCTCCAGCGCCTTCAGCCGGAGCCACAGAAAATCCTCGAGGGTTGCCTCCCGGCGAAGCGGGCGCCGACGCTGCATGGCTCAGAGCGGAATATTGTCGTGCTTCTTCCAGATCTGCGCTACCTGCTTGTTCTTGAGCATGCGCAGGGCGCGCGCGATGCGCCAGCGGGTGGAGTGCGGCCGGATCACGTCGTCGATATAGCCGCGTGAAGCCGCAACGAACGGATTGAGG
This sequence comes from Alphaproteobacteria bacterium, assembly GCA_017307315.1. GTDB lineage: Bacteria > Pseudomonadota > Alphaproteobacteria > Micropepsales > Micropepsaceae > Rhizomicrobium. The sequence continues at coordinate 3,728 of JAFKFF010000162.1, read as the reverse complement.
AAGCGATCTTCATATTCCGTCGTACGCGCCGCGATCGCCTCGCTGTCTCCGGCTTCGCGCCGGAAAATGATCTCGACCGCGCCCTTGGCCCCCATCACCGCAATCTGGGCGCTGGGCCAGGCGTAATTCACGTCCGCGCGCATGTGCTTGGACGCCATCACGTCATAGGCGCCACCATAGGCCTTGCGGGTAATGACCGTTACCTTCGGCACCGTAGCTTCGGCATAAGCGAACAGGAGCTTGGCGCCATGCTTGATGATGCCGCCATGTTCCTGCGCCGTGCCGGGCATGAAGCCGGGCACATCGACGAAGGTCACCAGGGGAATGTTGAAACAGTCGCAGAAACGCACGAACCGCGCCGCCTTGCGGCTGGCGTCGGAATCCAGCACGCCGGCCAGCACCATGGGCTGGTTGGCGACGAACCCAACGGTCGCGCCCTCGATCCGGCCGAAACCGGTGATGATGTTGCGGGCGAAGCTCTCGCCGATTTCGAAGAAATCGCCTTCGTCTATCACCTTGAGGACAAGCTCGCGCATGTCATAAGGCTTGGTGGCGCTGTCGGGGACCAGCGTGTCGAGCGACATGTCCAGGCGCCGGGGATCGTCCTCGACCGGCCAGACCGGTGTTCTGTCGCGGTTGTTCAGCGGCAGGAAGTCATAAAGCCGCCTGATCTCCTCCAGGCAGGTGACGTCATTGTCATAGGCGCCGTCGGCGACGGAGGAGCGGGTGGTATGCACCTTGGAGCCGCCCAATTCCTCCGGGGTGACGTCTTCATGGGTCACGGTCTTGGTGACATCTGGCCCTGTGATGAACATGTAGGAGGTGCCCGACACCATGAAAACGAAATCGGTGAGCGCGGGCGAATAGACATCGCCCCCCGCGCAAGGTCCCATGATCACCGAGATCTGGGGCACCACGCCGGACGCCAGCACGTTGCGCTTGAAGACCTCGCCGAAACCCGCCAGCGCCGCCACGCCTTCCTGGATGCGGGCGCCGCCGGAATCGAACAACCCGATCACCGGGGCGCCGTTCTGCATCGCCATGTCCATGATCTTGCAGATCTTGCCGGCATGGGCCTCGGAGGTGGAGCCGCCCAGGACGGTGAAATCCTTGGCGTAGACATAGGCCATGCGGCCATTGATGGTGCCCCAGCCGGTGACGACGCCGTCGCCGGGGATGCGGTTTTTCTCCGTGCCGAATTCGGTGCCGCGATGTTCGACGAACATGTCGAACTCCTCGAAGCTGCCCGGATCGAGCAGCAATTCGATGCGCTCGCGGGCGGTGAGCTTGCCGCGGGCATGCTGGGCGGCGACGCGCGCCTCGCCGCCGCCGGCCTTTGCCAGGGTCCTGCGGCCCTCAAGTTCGGAGAGAATATCCTTCATGGAACCAGACTGGGAGGCGCGGGCAAATGCGTCAAGCCCGTGACAGGACGATCAACCTTGCGGCATGGCGCATCTCGGCGGCCAGGCGCGTCGCCCGCTGCTCGGCCTCCGAATCGGCGCCCCATTGTTCGGCCTGGTAGGTCTCGTCCAGCCGGGACAGCCCGAACGCGTCTTCCGCCGTCAAACGCCCGTCCAGCACCGCCAGCCCCAGAACCAGCGAGCCGGTGATGGACGTCAGCACATGCAGGGCTGCCAGATCGAAATCGCTGCGTCCGGTGACGGCCCGGCGCAGAGCCTCCAGCGCCTGGGGCGGCTGCTCGACAGGACCGATGCCGGAAGTGACCGTCAGGCGCGCGCCATGGCGCTCGGCTGCCCATTGCAGATAGTCGTCCCATTGCCGCTGGCGCGCCGCCAATTCCTCCGGTGCTTCGGCGCGATAGGCCAGAAGGTCGTTCTCGCCAAAGCGCAGGATCGCGGCGGCGACGTCCGCGCGGGTGGAGCGCACGCCGTCCAGAACCGTGTTGACCAGCCGCGTCAGGGGCATTCCCTCAGGGCGCATCTCCTCGCCCTGCTCCCGCCATTCCTCCGCCACAGCCTCGGCCAGCGCCCGGCTGGGGAGAAGCAAGGGCTGGCGTGCCGGCGTGCGCACCGGCTTTGCGTCCAGAAGAAAGCGAAAGCCCTCCGGCGTGCTCTCCACCGTCACGGTTTCATAAAAGCGCTTCATGTGCGTTTCTTCTTTGCCGGAAACGGATCGCGCTTGTCGTCGGCGTCGAAGCCGAGCAGGTCCCAGCTCTTCGCCATGTGGGGCGGGAGGGGAGCGATCACCTGCAACCGCCCGCCATCGGGACGGGCGATGTCGATGGAACGGGCATGCAGGTGCAGCTTGTCGGCGATAGCGCCTTTGCCCTTGACGTCGGCACCGCCATATTTGAAATCGCCCATGATCGGCGTGCCCAGGCTCGCCAGATGGACGCGGATCTGATGCGTACGGCCGGTCACCGGCCTCGCCGCCACCCAGGCATATTCCTGGCCTGCCTGCCCCATCACTGCATATTCGGTGAGCGCGAATTTGGCCTCTTCGTCTTGGCTCACCGTCATGCGCTCGTCCTTGCCGCGCACACCCTCCTTGGCGAGTGCCGCCTTGACGATGCCATGCTTCTGCTTCGGCACGCCCTTGACCAACGCCCAATAGACCTTTGAGGCATCGCGGCTTACCAGCGCCCGTGAGAGGCCGGCGGCGGCCTGGGCGGTGCGCGCCACCAACAGCACACCGGACGTATCGCGGTCGAGCCGGTGCACCAGCTTGGGCCGCGACGTTTTCTCGAAGCTGAGCTGGTCCAGCATGCCGTCGACATGCTCCTTCAGGCCGGAGCCGCCCTGGGTGGCCAGGCCGGACGGCTTGTTCAGCACGATCAGATGCTTGTCCATGTAGAGGATGGCGTCTTCCAGCCGGCGCGACGTCCGAACCGGCGCCGGCTTCGGCCGCTCTTCCACCTTGGCATGGACGATCTGGGGCGGCAGGCGCATCGCTTGACCGGCCAGGATGCGGTCGGCGGCCTTGGCGCGCTTGCCGTCGAGGCGGATTTCACCCTTGCGCAACAACTTCTCGAGCCGCGCATGGGTCAGCCCGGGATAATGGCGGCGGAACCAGCGGTCCAGCCGGATGCCGTCATCGTCTTCCGCGACCGTCCGCATCTCAGGCATAGAGACCGCGTATCAACCAGAGACCGGCGAACAAGGCGAGGATCGAAAGCAGCGCCGAACCTACCACATAGACGGCGGCCTGGGCGTAGGCGCCGCGCTCCAGCAGCAAGGCGCTGTCGAGCGAGAAGGTCGAGAAAGTCGTGTAACCGCCCAGAACGCCCGTGGTCAGGAACGCCCGCATCTCCGGGGAGAGGTTGAGTTTCAGCGCCGCCAGCGCCGTGATCGCGCCCATCATGAAACCGCCGGTGATGTTGACGACGAAGATGCCGAAGGGAAAACCAGGCCACCAGGGCGGCTGAACAGTGCCGGCCACCAGGTAGCGCACGATGAGCCCTTCCATCCAATCCGCCCGCAACTGGGTGGGCGACAACCGCTCCGCGCTGCAGGGGCTTTCCATTCCGGTGCTGGTGGTGGCCATCCTGGCGCTGATGGTGCTGCCCTTCCCGCCGTGGCTGCTGGATACCTTTTTCACCTTCAACATCGCCGTGGCGCTGATGGTGATGATGGTGGCGGCCTACATGATCAAGCCGCTGGATTTCGCGGCGTTTCCGGCGGTGCTGCTGCTCACCACGCTGATGCGGCTCTCGCTCAACGTGGCATCGACCCGCGTGGTGCTGCTGGAAGGCCACACCGGGCCGGGCG
>JAFKFF010000161.1 GCA_017307315.1 Alphaproteobacteria bacterium | reverse complement strand
ACGAACAGGACATGCGGAAGATGGGCGGGTTGTGGAAGGCCATCCCCTTCACCTGGGCGATGATGCTGATCGGCAATCTGGCGTTGACCGGTGTCGGCATTCCGCTCCTGGGCGTGGGCCTGGCCTCCTATCTGCTGATCGGTTTCTGGTACACGCGCCCGTCGGCCAATGCGGCGGCGATCAAGGCCTTTGTCGTCAACCGGGTGGGCGATTTCGGTTTCGCTCTGGGCATCTTCGGCATCTACACCGTCTTCAAGACCCTGGATTTCGACGCGGTATTCCAGGCGGCTCCCGCAATGGCCGGCAAGACGTTCGTTTTTGCGGGTCATAGCGTCGATATCCTGACCACGCTTTGCCTCCTGCTGTTCGTGGGCGCGATGGGCAAATCGGCCCAACTCGGCCTGCACACCTGGCTGCCGGACGCGATGGAAGGCCCGACCCCCGTCTCGGCACTGATCCATGCCGCCACCATGGTGACGGCGGGCGTGTTCCTGGTCTGCCGCTGTTCGCCCATGTTCCAACTGGCGCCCCACGCGGCAGAGTTCGTCACCATCATCGGCGCCACCACCGCCTTCTTCGCCGCCTCGGTCGGCCTCTTCCAGAACGACATCAAGCGGGTGATCGCCTATTCGACCTGCTCGCAGCTGGGTTACATGTTCGCGGCGGCGGGTGTGGCGTCCTACAACGCGGCGATGTTCCATCTTTTCACCCATGCCTTCTTCAAGGCGCTCCTGTTCCTCAGCGCCGGCGCGGTGATCCATTCCATGCATCACGAACAGGACATGCGGAAGATGGGCGGGTTGTGGAAGGCCATCCCCTTCACCTGGGCGATGATGCTGATCGGCAATCTGGCGTTGACCGGTGTCGGCATTCCGCTCCTGGGCGTGGGCCTGGCGGGTTTCTATTCCAAGGACGCCATCATCAACGCCACCTTCGCCGTCCATAGCGGCGTGGGGACCTATGCCTTCACGCTGCTGTTGGTGGCGGCGGGCATGACCAGCTTCTATTCCTGGCGCCAGTTCCTGATGACGTTCCATGGCCGCTATCGCGGGCTCGACCATCAGCATCTGGAGCATGGCGACGCCCACGGCCATGACGAGCACCACGCACCCCGGCTGGAAGAGGTTCACGAATCCCCGACCGTGATGCTGGTGCCCCTGGCGGTGCTGGCTTTCGGCGCGGTCTTCGCCGGCATGGCCTTCACCCATTTCTTCGTCGGCGAGGGCGCGCACGAATTCTGGCGCGCGGCTCTGTTCGTGGGCGAGGGCGAGGAGGGCCATCTGCCGCTGTGGGTGGAATTCGGGCCGCTGGTGGTGACGATCATCGGATTCCTGATCGCTTATTACTATTACATCCTGCACCCCGACCTGCCGCGCAAACTCGCGGCGCGCCGGGGCATGCTCTACCTGTTCCTGTTCAACAAATGGTACTTCGACGAGCTGTATGATTTTCTGTTCGTCCGCCCGGCTTTCTGGCTCGGCCGCTTCCTATGGAAGCGCGGCGACGGCACCGTCATCGACGGGCTGGGGCCGGACGGGATTTCGGCGCGGGTTCTGGATGCGGCGCGCGGCGCGGTTCGGCTCCAATCCGGCTATGTCTATCATTACGCCCTGGCGATGCTGCTCGGCGTGGTGGCGCTGGCGACCTGGTTCATGGCGTCGGGAGGTGGTCTGTGAGTTTCCCGATCCTCAGCCTTGTCACCTTCATGCCGCTGGTCGGCGCTGCCGCCATTCTGGCGATGCCGCGTGCCGAGACCGCCCGCTGGATCGCGCTCGGCACCACCATCGTCACCTTTCTGCTCTCGCTTGTGGTCTGGGCGAAGTTCGATCCCGCCGATCCCGGCTTCCAGTTGGTGGAGCAGGCGGGCTGGCTCGGCAGCGGCATCTCCTATCACATGGGCGTGGACGGCATTTCCATGCTGTTCGTGGTTCTCACCGCCGGCCTGATGCCGTTCTGCATCGCCGCCAGCTGGGAATCGGTCGAGAAGCGCGTGCCTGAATACATGATCGCCTTCCTGGCGCTGGAAACCCTGATGATCGGGGTGTTCTGCGCCCTCGATCTGGTCCTCTTCTATGTGCTGTTCGAAGGCGGCCTGATCCCGATGTTCCTGATCATCGGCATCTGGGGCGGCAAGCGGCGCGTCTATGCCAGCTTCAAATTCTTCCTCTACACCTTTGTCGGCTCGGTGCTGATGCTGCTCGCGATCATGAGCATGTATTGGTACGCCGGCACGACCGACATCGCGACGCTGCTCGCCAACCCGCATTTCCCCCCGCAGATGCAGACTTGGCTATGGCTGGCCTTTTTCGCCAGCTTCGCGGTCAAGATGCCGATGTGGCCGGTCCATACCTGGCTTCCCGACGCCCATGTCGAGGCGCCCACCGCCGGTTCGGTCATTCTGGCCGGCATCCTGCTCAAGATGGGCGGCTACGGGTTCCTGCGCTTCTCCGTCCCCATGTTTCCCTCGGCGACGGAGATGTTCGCGCCGCTGGTCTTCGTGATGTCGGTGGTGGCGATCATCTACACTTCGCTGGTGGCCCTGGCGCAGGAGGACATGAAGAAGCTGATCGCCTATTCCTCCGTCGCCCATATGGGCTTTGTCACCATGGGCATCTTCACCCTGACTCATCAGGGCGTCGAAGGCGGCATCTTCCAGATGCTGAGCCATGGCGTGGTCTCCGGCGCGCTCTTTCTCTGCGTCGGCGTGGTCTATGACCGCATGCACACCCGCGAGATCGCCGCCTATGGCGGGCTGGTGAACCGCATGCCGCTCTATGCCGCCTGTTTCATGGTGTTCACTTTGGCCAATGTCGGGTTGCCGGGAACTTCGGGCTTTGTCGGCGAATTCCTCACCATGCTGGGCGCCTTCCTGCACAACAGCTGGATCGCAATCTTCGCGGCGACGGGCGTAATCCTTTCAGCGGCTTATGCGCTTTTCCTCTACCGTCGCATCATCTTCGGCGCACTGGTGAAACCCACGCTCCAGACCATTCAGGACCTCAGCGCCCGCGAGATCGCCATCCTGGCGCCGCTGGTGGTGATCACCATCGCCATGGGCGTCTATCCCAAGCCGGTGTTCGACGTCACCACGCCCGCGGTCGCCAAGCTGATTCAGGATAGCAAGACCGCGCTGGCATCGGATCGGGCCGGCGTGCACCGCGATCTGGCGCGGGCCGGAACGAAAAAGCTGGCTGCGGCCGGGCAGGGAGCGGGACAGTGACACTTCAGGCCGACCTTCTTCTGCTTCTGCCCGAGCTGATCCTCGCCATTGGCGCGATGGCGCTTTTGCTCACCGGCGCGATCGGCGGGGAAAAGACCGCGCCCGCCATCTCGCTGGGCGCGATCGCCCTGTTCGTGGCGGCGGGTGCCGCGGTGATCTGGGCGGTGCCGGACGGTCTCGCGTTCCAGGGCGCTTTTGTCGCCGACGGGTTCGGGCGGTTTGCGAAGATCCTCATTCTCGCCGGGGCGGGTCTGTCGATCCTCCTGGCCGACGAATTCTTTGCCGCCCGCGCCATGGCGCGGTTCGAGCTGCCCGTGCTGATGGTGCTGGCCACTTTGGGCATGATGCTGATGGTTTCCGCCCACAGCTTCATCGCGCTTTACATGGGGCTGGAGCTGCAGTCGCTGGCGCTCTATGTGCTGGCCGCGTTCAACCGCGATCATCTGCGCTCGACCGAGGCGGGGCTGAAATATTTCGTCCTGGGCGCCTTGTCGTCGGGCATGATGCTCTACGGCATTTCCATGATCTACGGTTTCACCGGCTCGGTGGATTTCAGTCATGTCGCCGAAGTCGTCGCCCGCTCGGGTGCCAGTATAGGGCTGATCTTCGGGATCGTGTTCCTGATCTCCGGCCTTGCCTTCAAGGTTTCGGCCGTGCCCTTCCATATGTGGACGCCCGATGTGTATGAGGGCGCGCCCACCCCGATCACCGCCTATTTCGCCACCGCCGCCAAGGTGGCGGCGATGGGCCTGTTCCTGCGCGCGATCCTGGTGCCGTTCCCCGATGCGCTGGAGCAGTGGCGCCAGGTCATCGTCGCGATTTCCGTCCTGTCCATGGCGCTGGGCGCTTTCGCGGCGCTTGGCCAGAAGAACATCAAGCGTCTGATGGCCTACAGCTCCATCGGCCATATGGGCTATGCGCTGCTGGGTTTGGCCGCCGGCACCGGCTTCGGCGTGCGGGGCGTGCTGATCTATCTGGCGATCTATGTCTTCACCAATCTGGGCGTCTTCGCCGCGATCCAGGCGATGCGCCGTGGCGGCAAGCCGGTCGAGACCATCGCCGATCTGGCGGGACTGGCGCACACCAACCAGAGGCTGGCCTTTGTCTTCTCCATGCTGTTCCTCAGCCTGGCGGGATTGCCGCCGCTGGCGGGCTTCTTCGCCAAATTCTATGTCTTCCTGGCCGCGATCCAGGCCGGGCTGGTGTGGCCGGCCATCCTGGGCGTGCTCGCGAGCGCGGTGGGCCTGGTCTATTACCTGCGCCTGGTGAAGATCATGTACTTCGACGAGCCGGCGCCGGCCTTCGACGGGGACATCGCGCTGGGTTCGCGCGCGATCCTGGTGATCTCCGGAGTTGTGGCGCTGTTCTTCATCGTGGCGGCTTCTCCGGTCATCATCGCCGCCGATGCCGCCGCAAAGGCTCTCTTGCCTTGACCGACTGGCCACAGGGCTATGGCCTGCGGCGCTACGAGGAGATCGATTCCACCAACGAAGAGGCACGCCGCCTCATCGCCGCCGGCGAGACCGGGCCGGTGTGGCTGACAGCGTCGCGCCAGACGGCGGGACGCGGGCGCCGGGGCCGCGCCTGGGAAAGCGCCGGCGGCAACCTCGCCGCCACCTTGTTGCTGCGTCCGGTGGGGCCGCAGGCGCAATGGGCGGAGCTTTCCTTTGCCGCCGCCATCGCCACGGCCGACATGGCGGCGGCCTTGGCGTCGGGCGCCCGGATCGCGCTCAAATGGCCCAACGATGTCTTGGCCGACAGCAAAAAGCTGGCGGGAATTCTATTGGAAACCGGCAACGGGCCCAAACCCGCGCTGGCGATCGGCATCGGCGTGAATTTGGCGCACCATCCCGAAGGCACAGAATTCCCCGCGACCTCCCTCGCGGCGCTGGGCTCGAAACCGCCGTC
>JAFKFF010000160.1 GCA_017307315.1 Alphaproteobacteria bacterium | reverse complement strand
CGCCCCCTTTCGGTGGACTTGTCCACCGCGCCCTTTCCCGGCTTTCCAACCGATCTGCAGGCGCAGTTCATGGCCCTGATGACGGTGGCCGAGGGGACCGCCACCATCCGCGAAACCATTTTCGAGAACCGCTTCATGCATGTCCCCGAACTGGGCCGGCTGGGCGCCGACATCCGTGTCGAAGGCGATATCGCCATCGTGCGGGGCGTGGAAAAGCTCAAGGGCGCTCCGGTGATGGCGACGGATTTGCGGGCTTCGGTCAGCCTGGTGCTGGCAGGACTGGTTGCGGAAGGAGAAACCATCGTCAACCGCGTCTATCACCTGGATCGCGGGTTCGATCGTTTGGAGGAAAAACTGTCCGCGGTTGGCGCCGATATCGCGCGGGTCGGCCAATGACGGGCGCGCTCAAGCTGACGGCCGCCGATGCCGAGGACCTGGAGATTCTGTCCGCCCGCCTGCAGGACGCGGCGGGCAAGCTCAAGGATGTCGCCTGGCTGCCGAAGCAGCGCCGCTTCGTGGCTCTTTTCAACCGTTTCCGCTGGGAAGAATCCGACGGGCCGGGAACGCGGGTCCGCGCCGTGCTGCGCTTCGACGGCGTATCGAAAGTGCAATCCTCGCAGGTCAAACAAGGGGCGCCGGAAGCCGTCATCTCCCTTCTCGCCATTCGCTTCACGCCCGATGCCGCCAAACCGCCCGCCGGCGAGATCGAACTGGTGCTGGCCGGCGGCGGCGCCATCCGCCTTGCGGTGGAATGCATCGACGCCGAGCTGGCCGATCAGACTGCGCCCTGGGCCGCGCGCGGCCGCCCCAATCACGAGGATAATGCCTAATGGCCCGCCGTCTTGATGTCCGGGACCAGGATTTCGCCGCCGCTTTCGACGCCCTGCTGTTCGCCAAGCGCGAGATCGAGGAGGATGTCGCGCAGGCCGTGCGCGGATTGATCGCCGATGTGCGTGCCCGCGGCGACGCCGCCCTGGTGGATCTGACCAACAAGTTCGACCGCGCCGGTATCACGGCGGCGACCTTGCGCATCTCCGATGCCGAAATCGACGGCGCCGTCGGACAGGTATCGAAGGAACAGATGGCGGCGATCGATACCGCCGCCGCCCGCATCGAGGCCTATCACCGCCGCCAGATTCCGGCGGACGAAAGCTTCCGGGACGAAACCGGTGCTCTGCTGGGCTGGCGCTGGACCGCGGTGGACAGTGCTGGCCTTTACGTTCCCGGCGGCACCGCCAGCTATCCATCCTCTGTCCTGATGAACGCCATTCCCGCCCATGTCGCGGGCGTGGCCCGCATCGTGATGGTGACGCCGGCAAGCGGCGGGCGCCTCAATCCGCTGGTGCTGGCGGCGGCGCGGCGCGCCGGCGTGCGCGATATTTTCCGCATCGGCGGGGCGCAGGCCGTCGCCGCGCTCGCCTATGGCACCGAAAGCATCGCGCCGGTGGACAAGATCGTGGGTCCCGGAAATGCCTGGGTCGCGGCCGCCAAGCGCGAAGTCTTCGGGCAGGTGGGAATCGATTCCATCGCCGGTCCGTCGGAGATCCTGGTGATCGCGGATGGCGCCAACAACCCGGACTGGATCGCGGCCGATCTTCTCAGCCAGGCGGAACATGACGCATCGTCCCAAAGCATCCTGATCACCGATGATCGGGATTTCGCGGATCGGGTGGCGACGGCGGCGGACCGCGCGCTGGCGCTTCTGCCGCGCCGGGAAATCGCGTCCAAGAGCTGGAACGATTATGGTGGCATCATCGTGGTGGAGAGGCTGGCGGACGCCGCGGCGCTGGCCGATCGTTTCGCGCCCGAGCATCTGGAAATCGCCACGGCGGAACCGGCGGAACTGCTCGCCATGGTCCGCCACGCTGGCGCCATTTTCCTGGGGCGTCATACGCCCGAGGCGATGGGCGACTATATCGCCGGTCCCAACCATGTCCTGCCGACCTCGCGGTCGGCGCGTTTCTCCTCGGGCCTTTCGGTGCTGGATTTCATGAAGCGCACGACTTTGCTGTCTCTGGATGCGGGCGCTATCGCCGCCCTGGGACCGCAGGCGGTCACCTTGGCCGAGGCCGAGGGGCTCGAAGCCCATGCCCGCTCCATCGCGGCGCGGCTCAACCGGAAAAGCTGAGTGGACTATCGCATCAGCGCCATCGCGTTGGACGAAAAGAGCGTGGTGCGGCGCACGCCTGCGATAGAGCAGGAGCGCGAAGTCGCGATCTGCGATCTTCTGGAGAAGAACCGCTTCAAGCCGAAAGGCTCTTCCGCCGGGCCCTACCGCCTGGCGCTCAGCGTCCAGGAAAACCGGCTGGTCTTCGATATCGCCCTGGAAGAGGGCGCGCGCGTGGGCCGCGTCCTGCTGTCGCTGTCGCCGTTCCGGCGCATCGTGAAGGACTATTTTCTGGTCTGCGACAGCTATTACAAGGCGATCCGGACCGCGCCGCCGTCGCAGATCGAATCCCTCGATATGGGGCGGCGTGCCGTTCACGATGAAGGCACCGCGCTTCTGCTGGAGCAGCTGGGTAGCAAGGTCGAAACCGATTTCGAGACCGCCCGCCGGCTTTTCACCCTCATCTGCGTCCTGCACCTGACGGTCTGACAAGGATGGAGGAAGTCCCCCGCAAGCCGAAATCGGTTCTGTTCGCCTGCACCATGAATGCGGTCCGCTCGCCCATCGCGGCGGCTCTCCTGCGCGGGCTCAAGGCAGGGAGCATCCATGTCGAATCCGCGGGCGTGGAGGCCGGCGCGCTCGATCCGCTGGCGGTGGAGATCATGGCCGAAATCGGCGTCGGGCTGGCCCATCGGCCCCATCGGTTTGAAGACCTGGAAGATGGCTGTTTCGACCTGATCGTGGTCCTGTCGCGGGAGGCGGAGGACCGGGCCCGAGACTGGGCCCGGACGGCATCGGTGGCCATCGAATATTGGCCGACGGCCGATCCGACCCTGGTGGAAGGCTCTCCGGAGCAGCGCCGGGCGGCCTACCGTGCCGTGCGGGACACGCTCCAGCGCCAAATCGCCCGGCGATTCGGTTGAAAATCCTTGATTTTCACCGGCTTCAATGCAATCTCCCGGCCGTTGCCGGCGCCACCTGTTGCATCCGGCGAGACGGAAAGCGGCTATGATTTGCCGTCGCATTCTACAGAGGACGAATGGCCAAGGAAGAATTGCTGGAATTTGAAGGCACGGTGAGCGAGCTTTTGCCCAACGCCACCTTCCGCGTCCTCCTGCAGAACGGCCACGAGATCATCGCCCACACCGCGGGCAAGATGCGCAAGAATCGCATCCGCGTGCTGACAGGCGACAAGGTCATGATCGAAATGACCCCTTATGACCTTACCAAAGGGCGCATTACCTATCGCTTCCGCTAGACCGGAACTGGTTCTGGCCAGCGAAAGCCCGCGCCGCCTCGCGCTCCTGGCCCAGGCGGGCATTGTACCTGCCCATGTCGCGCCCGCCGCCATCGATGAAAGCGTTCGCAGGGGCGAGGCGCCGCGCAGCCATGCCATGCGGCTGGCGCGTGAGAAGGCGCTCGCCGCGGGGGATCGGCACGCCCGGCCTGCCTTCGTCCTGGCGGCGGATACGGTGGTTGCTTGCGGCCGCCGCATCCTGCCCAAGGCGCAAAGCGAAGGGGATGTCCGGGCTTGCCTGGAATTGCTGTCGGGCCGCAGCCATCAGGTGATGACCGCGGTGGCGCTGCTGACGCCGGACGGGCGGCTGCACGCCAGGCTGGCCCTGACGCGGGTCCGCTTCCGGCGCCTGGAGGCTTCCGCCATCGCCGCTTATGCCGAGAGCCGGGAAGGGATCGACAAGGCCGGCGGTTATGCCATCCAGGGACGGGCCGAGATCTTCGTGAAAAGCATCAACGGGTCCTATTCCAATGTCGTGGGCCTGCCGTTGGCGCTGACGGTGACAATGCTTCAGGGCTGCGGCGTCCCGGTTCCGTGATAAGCTCGCGCATGGCTGGTCTTTTCCGCGATCCCGCATGAGCGCTGAAGTCCTTATCAATGTCGGTGTGGGTGAAATCCGCATCGCCCATCTCTGTCATGGCCGGCTGGAGGAATTGAGCTTCGAGCGCACCATCGGGAGCGAAGATGGGGCGCGCCGCTGCCATAGCCATATCGGCGACGTCATCCTGGGGCGGGTGCAGCGCGTGCTGCCCGGCATGCAGGCGGCCTTTGTCGATATCGGCTTCGAACGCGCCGGGTTCCTGGGTCTGCGGGAAGCAAAAATCCTGGCGCGCGACGGCGGTGAAGACACCGGCATTTCCGATTGCGTGCGCGAGGGTGACGCGCTTCTGGTGCAGGTGATCAAGGATCCCATCGGCGACAAGGGCGCCCGGCTGTCGGCCGGCGTCACCTTACCGGGGCGGCTGGTGGTGATGACGCCGGGCCAGGCCGGCATTGCGGTGTCGCGGCGCATCGAGGACGAAGCGCAGCGCTTGGCGCTCACGGATCTGGGCGAGCGCCTGTTGGGGGAAAAGAACGGAGCGCTCGTTCCCGGTGCCGGATTTATTTTCCGCACGGCGGCGCAAGGGGCCTCGCTTGCGGAACTGGCACAGGATGCCCAGACATTGACCGAGATCTGGCATGGCATCGAGGAGCGGCGCAGAACCGCGCGCATGCCTTCCACCCTTTACCGCGATCTGGGACCGATCGAGCGCGCCATGCGCGATGTGGTGCGCGGCGAAGTCGGGCGCGTTCTGATCGACGATGCGCTTGCCGCCGACGCGGCGCGCGCCTATTGCCGCAAGGCGATGCCGGGCGCCGAAGAGCGCATCGAGGTCGCGGCACGGGGCTTGTTCGAGCGGCACGGCCTGGAAGAAGAAATCGCCTCGCTGTCCCAGCCCCGTGTCGGCTTGCCTTGCGGCGGCTGGATCACCATCCAGGCCACCGAAGCCTTGACGGCGGTGGACGTGAATTCCGGCAGCTTCGTCCAGTCCGGCGGGCTGGAAGAGACCAGCCTTGCCGTCAATCTGGAAGCAGCGGCGGAAATCGGCCGGCAGATCCGGCTGCGCGGCATCGGCGGGCTGATCGTGGTCGATTTCATTCACCTGAGAGAAGGCGAGCATGTCGCGCGGGTGCGCGCCGCCCTGGAGCAGAGCCTGAGTTTCGATCGCGCGCCGGCCGAGATTTCGCCCATGACCGAATTCGGCATCATCGCCATCACCCGCAAGCGCTTGCGCGAGCCGC